>JALZOM010000087.1 GCA_030913945.1 Actinomycetota bacterium | reverse complement strand
GGCGCTGCCAGTTGCGTCAACATCACGGCGGACCACGACACCTCCCCAAGGAAGATGTCACGCACGTTGAGGGGCGAGGCGAGCACCGCGTCGTAGTTCTTCTGCCACACGATCTTGTTCATGACTGGATAGGTTCCGCTGAACGCGCCGGCTTGCATGCAGCTCGCTGCGAGCATGCCGGTAGCGAAGAAGGCGAGGTAATCGACGCCGCCGAACGCTTGTTCCTCTTCGACCAGGGACCCGAGACCGAGGCCCATCGCCGAGAGAAACATGACGGGGGACAACACGGATAGCAAGAACGAGCTTCGCCAGGCCCGCCAGTGGACCAAGGAGTTGCGTCTCACGATCTTCGTCGCGTTCACTCGATCAAGGACCGCCCGGTGATCGTGAGGAAAACGTCCTCTAGCGTTGCCCTGCGCACGAGCGCGCTATAAGTCTGGATCCCCGATTCGTGGATAGCCGCCAGGGTTGCGTCGCCGGTCTCCGTATAGAGCAAGACACGGTCGGGCAGCCACTCGACACGGTCGGCCAGATCGTCTGCGGCCGTGGCGAGCTTCTCGCGAGCGTCGTCTGAAAGGCGAAGCTCGAGGACCTCGCGCGTGCTGTAGCGGGCGATCAGGTCCGGTGGCGAGCCCTCCGTCACGATCTTCGCCTTGTCCATGACGACGAGGCGGTCGCACAGTTGTTCCGCCTCGTCCATGTAGTGCGTTGTGATGACGAGCGTGACGCCGCGTTGCTTGAGGCGATAGAGACGGTCCCAGACGAGGTGTCGTGCCTGCGGATCCAGTCCTGTTGTGGGCTCGTCGAGCAGCAACAGATCCGGATCGTTGATGAGGGCCCTGGCGATGGTCAGCCGGCGCTTCATCCCCCCCGACAGCGGCTCGACCTTGCTATCGACCTTCTCCTGGAGCTGGACGAACTCGATGAGCTCGTCGATTCGGGGATTCGCGACATCCCGAGGGATGTCGAAATAGCGGGCGTACATCTCGAGGTTCTCGCGGACGGTGAGCTCGATGTCGAGGTTGTCCATCTGCGGCACGACGCCGATCCGGGCCTTGATCTCGGAGGCCTGCGATACCGGATCCATGTCGATGACGCGGAGCGTCCCCCCGGATGGCGGCGAGGTGCAGCCGATCATCCGCATCGTCGAGGTCTTCCCGGCCCCGTTGGGACCGAGGAATCCGAAAGCCTCACCCTTTCGAACTTCGAAATCGACCGCGTCGACGGCAACCAGCTCGCCGAAGAGCTTGTTAAGGCCCTCGGCCTGGATCAGCGCGTCGGGATCGGAGGAAGCGGACGTAGCCATCGGCGCATCCTAATGACGCCGGGTCTACTTCGTGTCATGCAGCGCTCGTCGCCGATCCCCATAGGGACGAACCTCGGCTCGCCACGCATAGAGCTTCGCCGAGCTCGTTCATGGTGGGCTCCACGCGGGGGCCGAATCGTCGGCTTCGATGCGCGTCAATCGTCTCTGACCTGTGCCGTCGGCATTCATCACGAACAGATCTCGTTGGCCCTCGTCGGTCGAGCACCCGGTTTCCGCGTCGTCCCCGGGAACGCGTCGGTCGCTACCGAAAACGATCTTGTTCCCACTGGGGGACCAGCTCGAGTGGCGATCGTTGTCGGAGTGAGCGGTCAGGTTCTCGGTCCCCGTTCCCTCAGGGGTGATGGTCCAGATGTCGAAGTCCTCACCCTGGCGCAGTGACTCGAAGGAGATGAGGCTCCCATCCGGGGACCATTGCGGATCGAATTCGTTCGAGGGGGCTCCTTCGAACAGATCGCCGGTCACGTTGCGGCGGCCCGTGCCATCGGCGTTCATCACGAAGATGTCGGAGTCGTCGTCGATATCGCTGGCGTATGCGATCGATCCGCCGTCGGGCGACCAGTCAGGCGCCACGTTGTGAACCCCGTCGTCGGTTATCTGAACCGCTTCCCGTCCGGCGACATCGTCCAGCACCCAGATCTCGGAGGCACCCTCGAGGATGCTCGAGAACGCGATCCGGCGCCCATCGGGCGACCAGTCGGGTCCCCGCTCGATGCCGGGGTGATTCAGTAGTTCCTTCTCTTCGTCGTTGGCGACATCGAACGTGAAGATCGCCGAGTCTCCATCTCGATTGCTGACGTAGACGAGCTGACTGCCATCCGGAGACCAATCGGGCCGCAGGTTCGCGGCACCCGAGTCCGTCAACTGCGCCTCGCCCGACCCGTCGGGCTCGATGACGTGGATCTCGCAGCTTCCCGAGGTGTCGCTCACGAACGCGACCACTCCTTCCTCGGCGCTCACGGAGCCGCCAGCCGCAGCAGCGGGTCTGTCTTCTTCGTCACCTCCGGAGCGGAGCGTGAAGGCCACCACGCCGACCACCGCAGCCAAGAGGGCGATCGCGATCAGTGCCATAGGGACGCGGCGTAGGCCGGCAAGCGAGCCCTTCTTCCGCGTCGTCGGCCCTGAGGTGGCCCCCAGCGTGACTCCCTCCCGAGACGTGCCGTCTCTGGGGGGTCGGCCCAACGATTCCTCGATTGCTGTGGTCAAACGCCCCACGTCGTATTGCCAGCGCACATCGCTCAACTCGATGGCGTGTCGTCTCGTAAGTGCTGTTAGGTCCGCCGGAAGCTCATCCGGGCCCGGCATCGTTGCTCCCTGGACCAGAACCGGTATGACCCGGATGCCCGTCTCCAGCGAGCGGGCCACCTCCATCCGGACGAAGTCCTGTGGATTTTCGAGCCGCTTTCTCCCTGCGCTGTCGGTCGCGGTTGTCCACCGTCGTCCGATGAGCGCGATCACCACCTTCGAGGAGGCGAGAGCCCGATCGATGACCTCTATGAAATCGTGACCCGGATCGATCGTGTCGATGTCCATAAAGATCTGGTCCGCGCCGAAGCCCTCACTCAACTTGTCGTAGAGACGACCCGCATGTCCGGCGCTGTCGTCCCGGCGGTAGCTGATGAAGATCCCGGATGTAGTCATCCCATGAGTGCCCTTATCTCCGGGGCCTGAGCCATGAGCCTTGGAGGTATCAGGCATCGTCTTCCGCGGCCACTTCCTCCTGAGTGGACACCCACTTCGCATGCTCCTGCGAAACCATCCCCTCGATGCGTTCGGCGAGGATGGATCGGCGTTTCGCGCCGTTCTTGTAAGGACCGGCGTGTGCGAGGAACAGGTACTTCTCGTGGCGCAGAGCTTCACAGGTCGAGCGGTAGTTCACCCAACTTTGTTGGTACTGGTTCAGTTGTTGCAGGCCCTCCAGCGAAACGATGACGACCCCGAGCGAACCCGTGAGTGGAGTTGGGGCTCCGAAGCCGGCGAATAGCGGAACCAGCGCGCCCGAAACGATCTGGACCGTCTTGAGGGTCTTGAACACCCGCTGGTTATAGATGCTCTTTCTGTCGTACCAGTCGATCTGCTCTTCGAGACGCTGTTGCGTTGGGTCCGATGTCGTGTCGATCAATCTCTCCTCCACGGTCGCGAACATATGAGCATCATCGTGCGAACCACACGGCGCTTCAAGAGCGATCGACAACCAAGGATTTCCATCTGTCGGGATCGCCGTCAACCAAAAAATGGATGCTGCAGAATCTCAGGCGGGAACCTCTCTTGGCCGCGCTTCCGCTCGGGTCTATGTTGTTAGCGATGTCTATCTTTCATCGCTTGTGGACGACCTCGGCGAGAGCACTCGATCGCAGATTCGGATGGGATCGGTTGCCTCGTCCGTTGAGCATCTACACCCTTGCTGGCGTGCGAAGCCTGTACCGGGAACGCAACCTTTACGACACCAGGACGACCGAGACAACCAAGGAAACGGTCGCGAAGGAGGGACGCCCGGAGAATCTTCAGGTGCGCACGCTTGAGGGCAGCTACAACGACCTTGACGACCCCGCTATGGGAAGCATCGGCAGCCGGTTCGGACGCAACGTTCCGATCGCGAAGACTCATCCGGAGAAGGACCCGAACATCCTCGAACCGAATCCGCGCACGATCAGTCGCCTATTGCTAACGCGCGATGAGTTCATACCCGCGACGACTTTGAATGTCTTGGCGGCGGCGTGGTTGCAGTTCGAGGTGCACGATTGGTTCAGCCACGGAAAGAACTCTGAGGAGAACCCTTGGGTCGTCGAGCTCGAGGACGATGATTCCTGGCCGGACAACCCGATGAAGATTCAGCGCACTCGTCGTGATCCGACCTCGGAATTGGGTTCGGACCTTCCTCCGACGTACACGACCGATGACAGCCACTGGTGGGACGGCTCACAGATCTATGGAAGCAGTCAGGAGTTTGCTGCGAAGCTCCGGGCCAAAGAGGGGGGCAAGCTCCGGATCGATTCGGACGGTCTTCTTCCGGCGGACCTCGAGGAGACTCTGGATCTAACGGGAGTTGCGGGTAACTTCTGGGTTGGGCTGGGGCTGTTGCACACGTTGTTCTCGCTGGAGCACAACGCCATCTGCGAGCGTCTTGCGCAGGAGTATCCGGATTGGTCCGACCAGAGGCTCTACGATCACGGGCGCCTCATCAATGCGGCCTTGATGGCGAAGATCCACACCGTCGAGTGGACCCCTGCCGTCATCGCCCACCCGACGACGAAGCTGGCCATGAACGCCAACTGGTGGGGGCTGGTTGGCGAGCGGCTCACGAAGCGTTTCGGACGGCTCGGCTCGAGCGAGATGCTCAGCGGGATTCCTGGATCGCCGGCGAACCACCATCACGTGCCGTACTCGCTCACCGAAGAGTTCGTTGCCGTGTATCGGATGCACCCTCTGCTTCCGGCCGACTTCACGTTCCGCTCACTGGATGACGACGGGGT
>JALZOM010000067.1 GCA_030913945.1 Actinomycetota bacterium | reverse complement strand
AACAAGATCAACGGACTGGATCTCACGGTTAGGGGCGGCGAGATCCTGGGCGTTGCGGGCGTCGAGGGCAACGGCCAGCGCGAGTTGGGCGAGCTGATCATCGGTTTGCTACGAGCGGACGCCGGCGAGGTGAAGTTGAACGGCAAGAGCCTGGCGGGTCGAACGGTCGAGCAGATCAGGAACCAGGGTGCCGCGTTCGTATCCGAAGATCGGCACGGGCGCGGCCTGGTGCTCGACATGACGTTGTGGGAGAACACGATGATGGGTCGCCAGGATGACAAGCAGTATCAGAGAGGCTTTGGGCTCGTTGCGATCCAGAAGGTAAAAGACACGTGTGTGCGTCTCATCAAACAGTTCGACGTGCGAGCGCGAAGCATCTCGGTCACCGCCGCAACGCTTTCCGGTGGCAATCAGCAGAAGTTGATCCTGGCGCGCGAGCTCGAGAACGATCCGCAGCTCCTGATCGCGGCGCAACCGACCCGCGGTCTCGACGTCGGAGCGATCGAATTCGTTTGGAAGCAGATCCTCGAACAGAAAGGCGCGGGGCGGGCGGTCCTATTGATCTCGGCAGAGCTCGAAGAGATCTACGAACTGTCCGACCGCATCGTCACGCTCTATGAGGGCCAGATCACCGGCGAATACTCCCCGGACGCATCTCCTGAGGAGCTCGGCATCGGTATGACCGGCGGCAAAGCAAAGGCACGGGCGAGCTGATGTCGAGCGAGGCGCCGGCGACCGGTGCAGCGACCCGGGCCCCCCGACGCGACCTGCTGTCATCCGCCCTCGCGCGCACCATCGGTCTACTTGGAGCGTTCCTGCTCGCAGGTCTGTTGGGAAGCATCATCATCCTCGCCTACGGCGAGAACCCGTTGGACGTCTACCGCATCGTGTTCGAGTTCAGCTTCAACCGGCCGCAGGATATCGCGAGCGTTCTCGAGAACGCTACGCCGCTGATCTTTTCCGGCCTTGCGGTAGCCGTCGCGTTCAAGGCTGGACTCTTCAACATCGGCGTGGAGGGCCAGTACATCGTCGCCATGGCCGCTGCGGCGGCCGCCGCCTTGGGGCTGTCGTTCCTTCCGGGGTTCCTGCTCGTACCGGCCGTGTTGATAGCCGCGATGCTCGGGGGGATGGTGTGGGCCTCGGTGCCCGCGGTGCTAAAGGTGAGAACGGGGGCCCACGAGGTCGTCACGACGATCATGATGAACGGGATCGCCATCAGCCTCGTCGCCTGGCTCATCCTGAACCCGATGCGCAGCACCGGCGGCCAGATGATCGACCTACGGACGGACCTGCTCCCGAAGGAATCGTTGATCCCCACCATCGCCGAGACGCTCGGCATCGAGAGCATCCCCGGCTCGGTGTACTTCACGTGGTTGTTTCCTCTCGCGCTCGTCGCTTGCTTCCTCGTGTGGGTGCTCTTGTTCCGAACCCGTCTCGGTTATGAGGTCCGGGCGGTGGGCTCGTCCAGTGGGTCCGCGGAAGCGGGTGGCATCTCCACCGGGGCAACGCAGATCAAGATCTTCTTGATCTCGGGCGCACTCGCAGGGTTCGTCGGCCTGAACCACTTGCTCGGCGACAAGGGATACCTGGGATCGAACTACGAGATCCTCTTGGGGTTCAACGGCATCACGGTCGCGTTCCTCGGACGCAACCATCCCGCCGGGATCCCACTCGCCGCGATCCTGATTGGCATGCTGTCGCGCGGTCAAGACGGGATCGCCGTGCTCACCGATCTTCCGACCGAGATCCTCATCATCCTGCAGGGCGTACTGATCCTGACCGTAGTCATCGCGTACGAGCTCGTGTCACGCCGCATCACGCGCCGCCGGCAACAAGAGGTTCGGGCTGAAGAAGAGCCTCCTTCCGCGCGACCCGCTGAGGCCACTGCCTGATGCCGCTCATCGACCTCGGTGCCGCGATCGCGTTGGGCCTTCGTTACTTCACGATCATCTACCTCACCGGTCTCGGCGGGCTGTTCAGCGAGCGCTCGGGGATCGTCAACATCGGCCTCGAGGGCATCATGATCATCGGCACGGTCATGGGCGCGTGGGGCACCATCGAATACGGCCCTTTCGCCGGATTGCTGATCGGCGCGGGGGCCGGGATGCTCTTCTCGATGGTGCACGCCCTGGCGACCGTGACCTTCAAGGTCGACCACATCGTGTCGGGCGTCGTCATCAACGTCGTCGCGATCGGATTGGCGCGCTTCCTCGCTCAACTCTTCTTCGGGCAAGCAACGCAGTCCAACCCCGGGATCCCCGACTTCGGCACGATCAGCATCCCGTTGTTAAGCGATCTCCCACTCGGTCTCGGGAATGCATTCGCCGGTATGTCCCCCGTCGTCCTGTTCGCGTTCCTCATCACGATCCCCGCGCTGTACGTGCTCAACAAGACGCGCTTCGGCCTTCGATTGCGTTCCGCCGGCGAGAATCCTGAAGCCGCCCGCACCCTCGGAGTGCGCGTAGCCCCATTGCGATACGCGGGCGTCGGCATCTCCGGACTTCTCGGCGGGATGGCGGGTGCATTCCTCGCGATCGAGATCAACGGGTTGTTCCGCGAGGGCCAGACGCAGGGCCTCGGGTTCATCGCGCTGGCGGCCCTCATCCTCGGGAACTGGACACCGATCCGGGTCATGATCGCGTCGCTGTTGTTCGGTTTCGCTCAGGCCATCCCGTTGCGGCTCAACGACGCTCCCGTCATCTCCTTGTTGCCCGAGGAGTTCATCCGGATGATCCCCTACGTCGTCACGATCATCGCGATCGCCGGCTTCGTCGGGCGGGTCAATCCACCGGCGGCTGCGGGCAAGGCGTACGAGGGAGCCACCACCTAAACCCACGCGTTTGCGCGCGCCTCTGGAGGGATGGTTCGCATGACAGGCGACATCGATTGGATCGAGCTACGGACGAGGGCTCAGGCCGTCGTCGAACACGCCTACGCGCCTTACAGCAAGCTCCATGTCGGAGCCGCCGCGCTGGTTGACGACGGTCGCATCGTGACGGGCTGCAACGTCGAGAACGCCACCTACGGACTCGGTCTGTGCGCGGAATGCGGCCTGGCCTCGAACCTGCACTCCTCGGGCGGAGGCCGCCTGGTGGCGATCTCGATCGTGGACGGCGACGGCAACTACCTGGCCCCCTGCGGGCGGTGCCGCCAGGTGCTGATCGAGTTCGGCGGCACGGAACTGCTGGTCGACTCCGACGCCGGGGTGCGCACGCTCGGAACCTTGCTCCCGGACGCGTTCACCCCCGAGACGCTCAAAGAACGAACCGAATGACCTCTGGCTTCGGTGGCGGTCGGATCGCCTGATGGCGCGCTTCGATGTCGTCGACCTGATCCGAACCAAGCGTGACGGCGGGGCGCTCGACGACGATCAGATCCGCTGGTTCATCGATGCTTACACGAGCGAGACTGTCGCGCACGAGCAGGCCTCCGCGTTGTTGATGGCGATCGTCTGGCGTGGGATGGACCCGAACGAGCTGTCGACCTGGACCGCCGCGATGCTCTCTTCGGGCGAACGCTTGGATCTCTCGTCGATACAGGCGCCCACCGTCGACAAGCACTCGACCGGCGGGGTCGGGGACAAGGTCTCGCTGATCCTGGCCCCCATGGTCGCCGCCTGCGGTGCTGCCGACCCGATGCTGTCGGGACGGGGGCTGGGCCACACCGGCGGGACC
>JALZOM010000066.1 GCA_030913945.1 Actinomycetota bacterium | reverse complement strand
ATGCGGCCGAGCATGGATCCACTGAAGACCCCGCTCTGCTCGACGTTGGCCCACAGATCGGCCAGCCGAGCAACGCCCTCGAGGGACGGGTCCGCTGCCAGCACGGCTCCGTTCAAGGCGCCGATAGAGGTGCCAACGATGAGGTCCGGTATCACGGCCCTCTCCAGGAGAGCGCGCAACATGCCCACCTCGCTCGCACCCAGCAACCCCCCGCCCCCGAGGACGAAGGCGGTCTTCACCCGTGTCTCCACGTGGCGATGCTACGGCCTAGGCTTGCGTGACCGTCAGAGAGGAGGCGCCGATGTGCCGGAGCATCAAGGTGTTACGTGACTACGAGAACCCACCGAGCCAGGAGGAGATCGAGGCCGCTGCGCTGCAATTCGTTAGAAAGATCAGCGGCTTCCGAAGTCCTTCGAAAGTGAACCAGGCTGTTTTCGACCAAGCCGTCGTCGACATCACGAACGTCTCGACTCGGCTGCTTCATTCCCTCGAGCCGTCCAGCAAAGCCTCGTAGCCTCAAAAGAGATCCTCGATCCGGCCGAAAGGGCCGAGGACGCCCACTGGCGACCATTTCTTCTTCCGTCACCATTGTGGTTTGCCCCACTCTGACCGATGATTCTCGTGTGGCGGGCGCAACCTCTCGGGCACTCCGCACGTCTAAGCATCCGAGAAGTCGAGAGAGCTCTCAAGGAGGAACCAGATGCGCTCGCTAAGGCCGGCCCGGCGCAGGGCCTCCATCATGCTCGCAGTGGGGCTGCTGGCGACGAGTATGCCGCTCGCCCCGGCTTCCGCCGACCCTGCGCCATCGGTTCGGCTCATTCGATCGCGTGGAAGCGTCACGGTCAGGCTCTTCCGGGACAGGGCCCCGCTCGATCTGGGCGTCTGGGTAGCGTCGGCCGGAGGAGACTTCGAGATCCACGTCGGCAGGGATGCCTACGAGGATCCACTGTCGGCGTCTCAGGTCGATTCCGCAACGAAGGCGCCGCTTCGCTCGATCCCAGCCGAGGATCTGAACGGGTGGGAAGGCCTCGACGATTTCTTGCGGATCAAGGTCCGTAACCCGGCCGGAAGGACGGTTGCATCCAAGACGCTGGACTTCTGTCCCAACTCTTATGCGCGCGAGCGCGTTGACGACTCCGGCGAAGCGATCCCGACCTACCCTGCGCAGGAATGCAGCTCCTACTTCCCCTTCACCAAGGGAACCGTCTGGGGTATCGATCGAGGTTGGGCCACGTCCACATTCGCGGAATACTCTTACGGCGCCTCATACGTCTCGTTGAAGCCCGGAGACTACACCGCGACGATGCGCGTGACCCGGCACTTCGTGGATCTGTTCGAGGTCGCCCCCGGAGACGAGAAGGTGGTCGTCGATCTGCAGGTACTAGAGCAACGCCGCTCCGGAGGAGGCGCTCACCGAAATGTTTCTGCCGCGTCCGGGTCGTCTCGTGGCGAGGAGCTGGCCGCCGCCGGAGACGTACCCACGGTCCTTAACCCGGATCCAGCGACGTTGCCCGATCTTGCCGCTCTGCCGGCATGGGGCATCCGGGTACGTAACGGCAAGCGTGACTATCTGTCGTTCGCAGCGACACCATGGAACGCGGGGCCATCCGCTCTAGTGGTAGAAGGTTTCCGCGGCGCGCAGGAAGACCAGATGGATGCGTTCCAGTACTTCTACTCGAACGGCACGGCCGTCGGGCGGGCGCCAGTTGGAACCTTCGACTACGACACCCGCAACGGTCATCACCATTGGCACTTTCTCCAGTTCGCTCGTTACCGGCTTCTGGTCGCCGACGATACGAGCGAGGTCGTCCGCAGTCGCAAACAGTCCTTCTGCATCGCTCCCACCGACGCCGTGGACCTCACGGTGCCGGGGGCTTTTTACAATCCCTGGGAGCTGGGCTTCGGGAGCACGTGTGGACAGCCATCCTCGATCTGGGTGCGCGAGGTGCTGCAACCGGGTTGGGGGGATACCTACTATCAGTCGGTGGCGGGACAGGCCTTCGACATCACGAACGTGCCCAACGGGGATTACCTCCTCGAGACGTCGGTCAATTCCGACGGACAGCTCTACGATGTCGACGCCTCGAACGATGTGGAGCTCAGGATGGTGACGCTGGGCGGTCGACCCGACCGTCGCAGAGTCACGGTGTCTCCGTGGCACGGCATCGAGGAATGAGCTCGAACACGTCTTAGACGACTTCTCGTGGGTACCCTTGTTGCATGACAGGGGTGATCGAGGGAACGCCGGTAACCGAGGCACTCGAGGAGCTGCGCGACCGATTGAAGGCAACGCGCCTGGCTCTCGACGTGCCCGGCCTCCAAGAGGCTCAGCAGACGCGGGACGAGCTCGTCGGGCAGATCGATGACCATCTGCTGCCGCGCTTGCGAAGCCTCGACGCGCCCTTGCTCGTCGTGATCGGAGGGTCGACAGGAGCAGGCAAGTCCACGATCGTCAATAGTCTGGTCGGGAGCGACGTGTCCGCAAGTGGCGTCGTCCGGCCGACGACCCGGGCACCGGTCCTTGTCTGCAATCCCTCTGACCTCTCGTGGTTCGAGGACGACCGCATCCTGCCCGGCCTAGTGCGCGTGACCGGCACCCCCTCATCTGGTTCGGGTGTTCTGAATGTCGTCCGCGATGAGGACGTGCCTCCGGGGATGGCACTACTCGATGCGCCGGACATCGATTCCGTGGTCTCCTCGAATAGAGAGCTAGCTGCAAAGCTCCTCGCGGCCGGCGATCTGTGGCTCTTCGTCACTACTGCGGCTCGTTACGCGGACGCGGTGCCGTGGGAATTCTTGCGGGCTGCCGCAACGCGCAGTACCGCGATCGCGATCTTGCTAAACCGGGTGCCTCCCGAAGCAGAACTCGAGGTTCCACAGCACCTCGCACAGATGCTGCGTGAGCACGACCTCGAAGAAGCCCCTCTCTTCTCGATCCCCGAAACGGACCTCACCGGCGGTCTCATCCCAGAAACGGGCCTGTCCCCCCTTCGTGCGTGGCTGGATAACCTCTCTTCAGACGCCCAGGCGCGCGCCGATCTGGTTCGTCGCACACTTGATGGGGCACTCGCCAGCGTCCCCGCCCGCGTGGCCGGGATCGCATCCACCGTCGAATCTCAGGCGGCGACGGCTGAAGAACTCTTAGGAACCGTTGATCGCGCTTACGGAGCCGCGCTGCGAGAGATCGAAGACTCCTTCCAGAGCGGGACGTTGTTGCGCAGCGAGGTGCTTGCGCGCTGGCACGAGTTCCTCGGGACGGGTGATCTCATGCGAACGATAGGAGCGCGCATCGGATGGGTCCGCGATCGGATCAAGGACGCATTCTTGGGACGACCTGCGCCATCCGAAGAGGTACAGGTCGCCCTCAATGACAGCATCGCGTTGATAGTCACCGCCGGCGCAGAACGGGCCACCCAGCGCGCCTTTGAGTCGTGGGGCTCGACGGCGGCCGGAGCGGCGCTGCTATCGCGTTCGGCCACTCCCCTCGATCATGCGTCCTCCGGATTACGAACCAAAGCTGCCGAGCACATCCGGGGGTGGCAGCGACGCGTTCTTGAGTTGGTCGCGGCCGAGGGAGCAGACAAACGCACGACCGGACGGATCCTGTCGTTCGGAGTCAACGGCGTTGGGTCCGCCTTGATGGTTGCGCTCTTTGCCCAGACGGGCGGCCTCACGGGTGGAGAGATCGCCATCGCCGGGGGAACCGCCGCGCTCAGTCACAAGGTTCTCGAGGCTCTGTTCGGGGACCAAGCCGTGCGCGAGCTCACGACCACGGCCCGAGCCGACCTGGTGACTCGGATCGATGAGCTACTCGCCATCGAAGCGGATCGGTTCCGGCGGATCGTCGCAGAGCAAGCTCCCAGCATGCAGGACGCAGTAGCTCTTACCGAGTGTGCCCGCGCGGTTCAAGCGGCGCGAACGTGAAGACCCTGCTCCGGCGCGGTACGCGGTCGCTCGAGGAGCGACTGACCGCTCTAGCGAACGTGCTCGAGTTGGGGGACGGCAGACTGCCCGATCTAGAGACGGGGCCCGCACGGGACCTGCTCGATCGCGCCGGGAGGAGGTTGAACTTCGGCCTGAACAACACCGTGGTCGCCCTGGCCGGTGCCACCGGCAGCGGGAAGTCCTCGATCTTCAATGCTCTCGCGGGCGACGGGTTGTCGACCGTGGGGGTACGCCGCCCAACCACCGGTGTGGCTCACGCATGTGTATGGGGAGAGGCTTCCGCCGACGAGCTGCTGGAATGGCTGGCCGTACCGAGACGGCATCGAGTGCAGAGTGAGAGAGACACCCTCGACGGACTGGTTCTCTTGGACCTCCCCGACCACGACTCGACCGAGGTCGCCCATCGCCTCGAAGTCGACCGCCTGGTCGAGGTGGTCGACCTGCTCGTGTGGGTTCTCGATCCCCAGAAGTACGCCGACGCCGTACTTCACGATCGATACGTCCGTCCGATGGCCCGCCATGAAAGGGTAACGCTGTTCGTGCTCAACCAATCGGACCGTCTCGGAGCGGACGAACTCGACGCCTGCATCGCAGACCTTCGCCGCGTGCTGCGAGACGATGGCCTGCGGGATCCCCAGATCCTCTCGACTTCTGCCGTGACGGGGGAAGGCATTGGTGTCCTCGAAGCCGAGATCGCAACGAGGGTCCACGAGCGCAAAGCGGCACTGCAGCGACTGTCGGCTGACCTGGAAGTCTTGCGCGCCCGGCTGGCTCCATTCTGCTCGGACGTGAAAGGTCATGGTGCGAGTGACCCTCGGGCACGCGGGCGAGTGGTGGATGCTCTCGCCGAGGCTGCGGGAACCCGGGTTGTCTCGGAGGCGGTGGCTCGATCACATCAGCGTGCCGCGGGGCTGGCCACCGGATGGCCCGTGACGCGCTGGCTGGCGCGGATCCGTCCCGACCCTTTGAAGCGGATGCATCTGGGAACCGGATCCGAAGATGCCACCTCCGTCCCAGACGCATCCCCCGCCCAGCACGCCGAGGTCTCGCTGGGCCTGAACGCCCTCGCCGAGAGCGCCTCGAATGGCCTGCCACAACCGTGGCCGAGCTTGATGAGAAGCGTCACCGTCGAGCGTCAGGACGGTGTCCTGTCGGAACTCCGGCGCGCGGTCGGCGCCACATCACTTGCCCCGGCCAGGAATCCGCGCTGGTTGACGCTGGTCGGGTGGTTGCAGCGACTCCTGATCTCGCTCGCGGCGGCTGGGGCTCTGTGGTTGTTGCTCCTGTGGGTCATCGCGTGGTTGAACCTGCCAGACCCGCCGACGTACCAGATCGACCGGATCCCCGTCCCGACCGCGCTCCTGGTCGGCGGCACGCTCGCCGGACTGATCGTCTCGTTCGCGAGCCGCTACGTGGCGAAACTCGGAGCGAATCGAAGACGGCGCTCCGTCACTAAGACCCTACGAGCGAGCGCCGGAGAGGTCGCCGAAGCGATGATCTTCGAACCTCTCGAGGCGGAACTACAAGTCCATCGGGACCTTTGCTCCGCAGTCGCCGGCCTCGCTTCCTAGCCACAGGGCTCGTGAACGCGACTCGTCTACAAAGATGCCCTGAAAGCAAAGGCCGCCGCCTTTCGGCGACGGCCCCTGATTCTCTCGAAGGTTACTGGACGAGTGACACGTTGGTTGCCTCGGGACCTTTGTCCCCGGCACGTGTATCGAACTCGACCTTTGCACCCTCAGCCAGACTCTTGAAGCCCTGGCCGGAGATACTCGAGTGGTGCACGAAAAGGTCCTTCTCCCCATCCTCTGGGGTGATGAAGCCGTAACCCTTCGCGTCGTTGAACCACTTGACGGTTCCGCTTGCCATAAAAAAACACCTCCCTTGAACGATCACGAACGAGCAAGGAAGGCTTAGCGCCGAACCACACTTACGTTCAGAACGCCATCATCCTATCCCACCTGGCCCACCCCCGCTCCGACGCCTCAGAGGCGAGGAAAATGGCTCCCCAGCCCTTGACGGCCGCGAAGGCTGTGCTTGGGTGGTCTTGCAAACCTCACCGACCAAGGAGCTCTCCGATGCTGACGAAAAGGATCCTCGCCATCATGATTCCGGCCTCGTTGGTGGCTGCCTCGTCATTCGCGGGGACCGCCTCCGCAGGAGGGCCCGTGCTTCGGCAGGCCGGCCACGATCGTAGGCGGGAGTGGCAGCAACGACCTTCAAGGAACACCGGGTAACGACGTCATCGTGGGCTTGGGTGGAGCCGACCGCATCGAGGGGCGTGGGGGCAACGACCGGATCTGCGGTGGCGCCGGCAAAGACTTCGTTCGGGGCGACGCTGGCAACGATCTGATCAAAGGAGCGGGACGTCGTGACCTCATCGTAGGGGGCCGAGGCGACGACTCGATCTTCGGCAACGGCGGCTCGG
>JALZOM010000054.1 GCA_030913945.1 Actinomycetota bacterium | reverse complement strand
TCTTACGTAGGCGGATCTATTCGAGGTGGGTCGCGAACGGCTCGAGAAAGGCTACGTCCCCCTCAGCCTCGTCGCTCCAGTTCGAGTAGGGGTCGCCCCACGGATCGGTTATCCCGGGCTCGATCTCCAGGAGGGGGATCAAGACGAACTTCCGCTGGGACATCCTGGGGTGAGGGATCTCGAGGTCGGACTCGTTGACCTTTTCGTCGCCGAACAACAGGACGTCGAGATCTGCGACGCGGGGGCCCCAACGCATATCGCTTGGCTGACGCCCCAGGCGTGCCTCGATCGCCTTGCACAGCTCGAGAAGGGCCCTCGGTTCGAGAGAGGTGTCGATCTTGGTCACGAGATTCACGAACGAACGCTGGGGTGGGCCCCCCACCGGCGTCGTCTCGTACAAGCTCGAAGTCGCCACGATCTCGACATCGTGATCGCCCCCGAGCGCGGTGACGGCGCGCCGCACGAAATCGCGCCGCTCGCCGACGTTTGATCCGATACCGATGAATGCGACCGTCATATGAATGCCCTCTCGAGTCTTACGGCGACCCCACCCAACTCTTCGGCGATGGGAGGGGCCTCCTTGACGATCTCAACCGTAACCGCAACAACCGCCTTAATTGGAGCAATCATCGCGACGACTTTCTCTGCTAGATGCTCCAACGTACGGACCTCGGTCGATCTCAGCAGCTCCGCTATCTCGGTCGTCAGGATCCCGTAGTCGACTGTGTCATCGACATCGTCACTGACGCCGGCAGGGGCGAGGTCGAGTGAGAGGTCGATGTTTACGACCAACCACTGTGGACGGCTTCGTTCCTGCTCGCCAACCCCGACCCGCGCCTCGACCCGCAGATCGTTGATCAGGATGTGATCGCTCAAGCCGTCACCTCGCCGGAAGTTATAGCTTCGATCATCTTCACCATCCTGCTTACGGGTGTGACGTCGTGCACCCGCACGATGCGGGCGCCTTTGACGACCGACCATGCGACCGTCGCAAGCGTTCCCTCCAGGCGATCCTCCGTTTCGCCCCCCAGCACGGCCCCGATGAAGGACTTGCGCGAGGTTCCCGAGAGCACGGGGAATCCGAGCCCGACCACCTCATGCAGGTGGCGCAGGAGCTCGAGGTTCTGCTCCGGCGTCTTGGCGAAACCGAAACCCGGGTCGAGAACTATCGACTCGGGATGAACGCCGAGACGCTGCAGCTCCTCCGCTCGACCGATGAGGAAGTCGCTTACCTCCTTCACGACATCGAAGTAATCGGTCAGCGACACCATCGTCGCGGGCGTCCCGCGCGAGTGCATGACCGCGATCCCAGCACCGGTCTCTGCGGCGACCTGATCCATGCCCCGGCCGCCCCACTCACCGGCCGTGTCGTTGACGATGGAGGCTCCTGCCTCCACGGCGCGCCGTGCCACTTGTGGTTTGCGCGTGTCTATCGAGATGGGGACCTCGATCCGATCGACCAGACCCGAGATGACGGGAAGGACTCGTTCCAGCTCGTCCTTCTCGGCAACCGGCTCCGCTCCGGGCCTGGTCGACTCCCCGCCAACATCGATGATCGCTGCGCCCTCGGCGGCCATCCGCTGGCCATGATCCACGGCTGCACCGGCCTCGAGCCAGAGTCCGCCATCCGAGAACGAGTCCGGAGTCACGTTCAACACGCCCATGACCGCCGTGCGGTCGAGGGACAGGACGCGCCCCCTGCAAAGGAGTTTCATCCCCTGGAGATGAAGTTCATGGCTTCCGCACGAGTGGCGGGGTGGTCTCGGAAGATGCCCCTGACCGCTGACGTGACCGTCTGGCTCCCCGGCTTGCGGACGCCTCGCATGCTCATGCAGAGATGCTCTGCCTCGAGGACGACGAGGACTCCTCTGGGCTCCAGTGCTCGCTCGATCGCGTCGGCGATCTGAGTGGTGAGGCGTTCCTGAACCTGGGGCCTACGCGACAGCATGTCCACCAATCGCGCCAGTTTGGAGAGGCCCGTGATCTGCCCGTTCTCGTTCGGGATGTAAGCGACGTGTGCCTTCCCGATGAACGGGATGAGGTGGTGCTCGCACATCCCTTGGAGCACCATGTCGCGAACCATGATCATCTCGTCGTGGCCGGCGTCGAACACCACATCGAGAACCTCGGCAGGATCCCCCCGCACGCCCCCAAAGAGCTCTTCGTACATCTCGGCGACGCGTTCTGGGGTCCTCACCAGGCCGTCGCGCGAGGGATCCTCGCCTATGGCCTCCAGGAGCATCCGCACCGCGGCCACGACGCGCGCGTGGTCGATGCTGGAACCGCTGTTGATCCTACGAACGATGTCCTCGGGCTCGGCCATCGAAACAGGTTAATCGGCCGGCGGATCGGGGTGAGTCGTGGCGGAGGCGAGGTGCCCCCCGGCAGTGGAGGTTTAGGCCTCGCCCAGACGAGGTTTGGGCGCTGGTCGAGGCAACCGCGGACGCTTTCCCGTCTCTGGCGTCGACGGGTCCGCTTCCTCGCGTGCTCGACGACGAAGGCGCGACCGCTCGATGGGATTCGAGGGACTCTGCTTGGCCACCTCGGCGAGGATCTCTTGCACCTCGTCCTTGTCGAGCGACTCTTTCTCGATGAGCATGTCGACCATGAGGTCCAGCTTGTCTCGATACTTCGTCAGGATCTCGCGCGCCTCGTCATGGGCCTCCTCGACCAGGCGGCGGACCTCCTCATCGATCTTCGCGGCGACGGTGTCCGAGTAGTCCTTCACATGCCCCAGGTCGCGGCCGAGGAACGGCTGGCTCTCGGTCTCGCCAAGGGCCAGGGGGCCGAGGTCGGACATGCCGAACTGCATGACCA
>JALZOM010000039.1 GCA_030913945.1 Actinomycetota bacterium | reverse complement strand
GAGTTGAATACCGGCGCTTTCGCTTTCCCTGGAGCGGTCAAGTCCGTTGGCTGTTCCGCCGATTACACATTGTACGGATCGGTTCCATCTCACCTAAACGAGGGACATGAGACAAGAACGCGGATTCACTTTGATCGAACTCTTGGTCGTCATGGTTATGGCTCTTATCATGATGGGCCTCGGCGCGGCCGCTATGCGGCACTATTGGTTCGTTCGCAGCGTCGCCAGTGCCAGCCAGCAAGTGACCGCGCAGCTGCGGCAACTCCAGAGTCAGGCTGACTCGGTCAGCCACCCCGTCGTCTACGGCGCCTGGTTCCTTCCGGGACAGGCGAACTCCGATGAGTGGGGCACCCTCGTCTACGACCCCACGATCGCCAACGCAGCGGATCGCTGCGAGATGGGGAGCAGCGCCAAGGTCCTGCCGACCGACGTTCGAGTGGTCGACGCCCCGTTCGCCGACACCACGACCCTCACCTCTGTGTGTAAGACCGAGCTTGCCGGCGCAGGCGTGGCGAACGCGAGTGCTGCCAAGACCGTCTTCTTCTACGCCCGTGGCAACTCCACGGGTGGCGAGCTGACCTTGGCGCGCGACGGCGTTCAGGGCGAGAGAACTATCGAGGTCGCCGCGCTTACGGGAAGAGTGGTGGAACGAGAATGATCCGACTCCGCCGACGCACCGAGCGCGGGTTCACCCTCATCGAGGTGCTCGCCGCTCTCCTCGTCTTCTCCTTGATCACACTCGGCATCGTGCCGTTGCTGGCGACTTCCATGAAGGCCGCCTCTCTGGCGCGCACCGGGACCGTCGCGAAGAACGCCGGTTTGAAGGGGATGGAGCACGCTCGAGACCTCCCGTACTACATCTCCTACGCAGCTCAGAACCAGCGAGTCGACCTGCTGGACATGTACTTCCCGGGTATCACCACTCTCAACGCGAATCAGACCTATGCAGGTACGCCTAACTACACGTTCACTACACGATGCACCTCGGGGTCGACGATCCCGGGGTGCCCGCAAGATCTCCCGGCGGGCTACGAGGTCACCTACGTCTCACAGTTCGTTAAGCCCGTCGAGGCCGGCACGAACACGGTGAGCTACACGCCGGTCGCACCCGCCGCCGGCTACTCATGGAACGCGGCGGGAAACCTGGATCTTCCGGCGGCGACGTTGGTTCTCATGAAGGTAACCACGACATGGCAGGCGGGTGGACAACCCCGTAGCTATCTCATGACCAGCCTCCTCAGCGACCGCAAGTTCGGCGAGGTGCGCCTGCAAGGGAGCGCCAAGATCAGTTATGCGCTCCAGGCCCTTACGACCTACGCGTCGGGCTCGTCCGAGGCCGAGCTGATCGCCAAGCTGGGTCTCGCCGAGTCCAACATCCAATCCAGGTCGGCTTCGACGGCGACGCAGATCGTCACCGGCGGGACATTGACGCTGACCGAATCGGTGACCGGAAACACGAACGCCACGCTGATGGACGAATACACGGGGGTGGACGTGGCTTACGACGCTCCGCCCAATCAGACCCCCAGCGGTTCCTCCGCCTCGGCGGGAACCGTAGTGAACGACGATCTGAGCGGGAGCCCCCTGGTTGCCGGTCTGGGCGGCACGTCCGCCTCCGGCCCGTCGCCCGGACTCGAGGTGACGGTGGCCAACGAGCTTCCCGAAGCACGGGGTGGATTCTCCTTAGACTCGATTCTCGGTCAAGAGGATCTCTGGGTTGACACTCAAGCGAGCTACCTCGACAAGCACTTGAACCCGGCGAAGCACATCCTGTCGGTCCGGCCGCGCATGCTCGGGACCGAAACCGGCGCCAGCGGATCCACGTTCGCCGAGACCCTTGGCCTCGGTACCGCCGGACGCGGTGTGGCGACGCAGGCAACCGTTACGGTCAACGACGTCCAGCTGCTGCCGACCACCTTCATCCCCACCACGCCCGCATCGGTGATCCAGGTAGCGGATTTCGCGGCGACCGTGGACTGCAAGGCGACCGCGGTCGCTGCCACGACGGTGGCCAGTCCCACCTGGACCGCCACGCTGAAGTTTTGGAGCGATCCCACCAACAACGGTAACTTCACGGGGTCGGGGTACACGACCCTGAACCTTGCGGGCAACTCGACCGATGTGCTCGGCACCTACGGCCCGGCAGCGGGACAGACCAACCCGTTGGTCTACGACGGCGCGACCAATGCTGAAGACATCTACCTGTTCGAAGACACGTCGAGCAGCAAGAGCGGTTACCTGAACGGCTGGTCGAGCCTCTACAACGTGACCACGACCGGCTTCCAGAAGGACGTCGCGAACGGTAAGACGGCATCGGCAGACATCGGAGGCGCGCTGCGCATCGATACCGCCCCAACCGATACCGCCGAAGCGACCTCGGCCCTCCAGCTGGCGCTCGGAAGCCTCAACTGCGCATCGGTGGACCGGCGATGAAGTTGCCCAGGCCGAACGAGTCGGGCTTCACCCTGATCGAGATGCTGATCACGTTCTTCATCCTGTCGATGCTAACGACCGTGTTCATGCAGGCAGCCTTCTCGGGAACCCGCGGGTCGGACACGGCCCGTTCGGTTGCTCGAGTCACGCAGGAAGCGCGGCTCGGTTTGAACCGGATGATCAGAGACACGCGCGAGGCGACGTTGATCGAGGATGCCGATGCCAACGGCTACACGGTGAAGATCGATTTCGATTCGAATGGCACGTACGACAACCCCAACTCGGCGGGCGACATCGAGGTCTTGACTTACGCGTACGACAGTGCAGACAGACAGATCACGCTTAACGGCGAGTTGCTGGTGAACGGCGCGCGAGAGATTGCAGGCTTGGACATGTTCAGTTACGGGAGCAACTTCCTCACCTACGACTGGGATGCCGACGGAGTGGTGACGGCGACGGAGCTGGATGACGCTCCCACGCACGGCGTCACAGGGGTGGGCAACAACAACGACACACTCGATTATCCGGAACTGTCATTCGTCAGCGACGTGAACTTCAACTTCAGAGTCGTTCTCGACGGCCATTCAGAGCGCTTCTATGGCGGGGCGCAGCTCAGGAACCGAAGGTGAGGCTGTGATGTTTCGACGCATGAGGGACAACGAGAAGGGCGTGGCGATGGTCACGGTGCTGCTGGTGGGCGCCGTGCTGACCGTTGCTGCGACCACGGCGAGCTTCGTCGCGATCCAGGATCTGCGCGCGAGCACGGACGACCGCAAGGCGTCCTCAGCTCTCGCGTACGCGGAGGCGGGCATCGATCGCATCATCTCGCTGATCCGACGCGGTGACATGACCTGGGCCGACTTCAAGGGCTCCGGGTGCGCCGGTTTCACCATGGTGGAACGCTCCGGCGAGATCGGGGACATCGGTGGTCGCTACGACGCGAAGATCTTGCGTTTCAACCCGACGGCGTCGGGCACCAACCGGTTCGCTCCGGCCGCCGCTGCCTGTCCGGCATCGATACCCTCGCCTCGCCATGACGCCGCGCAGTACTTCGTGGTCGAGTCGACCGGCCGTCAGCCACAGGCGAAGCGAGTTGTACGCCAGGTGATCAAGGTCTCCGCCTTGGGTCTTCCGATCGGCGTCTACGGTCAGAGCTTCGAGCTGAACGGGACACCAAACATCCAGACGGTCAGCGTGATCTCGGACGGCGACATCGTCGGCCGCGGCAAGCTGGCCTTCGTGGGGTCGGATCCCTATTACAAGATGGGTGATTTCTGGCCGGGCCTAAGCGCCACCACCGGCGCGCCTGCGGCGGCCCATACCCTCGGCGCGATCTATCCGAAATTGAACAGCGCGTCCCAGGAGCACAGCGGGGCGGGCTTCCCCCTTAACTGCGTGGCGAACGATGCCGCCGGCGCTACCCAGGGTCAGTCGCAGTGGGACCAGAGTGGAGCGGGTGGGACCATCAGCACCACGACACCTTGTGCGGGGCAGAGCATCGCGCCGCCTCCTACCTCGAAATTCACCCGGGCGGACTTCGAGCGCGTGGCACCCAAGCCGGCGCTATCGGATCAGGACTATCTGACCTTGAAAGATGCGGCGAAGACGACCGGGATCTATTGCTACGTGCCGACGACCGGCTCGAAGACCTGTACGAAGCAGGGAGTCGCGCTGTCGGTCAACGCCAACTTCAATATCGGGGACGGACACCTGACCGGGCTCGGTAAGAGCTTCGTCATGTACGTCGAGTTCCAGGACCCCAGCAAGGCGATGACGACGAACGAAGTGAAATGGGGTGCGAACCTCGGGCCCTGTGGGACCGAGTCGGCCGTGCTGATCGCGCGGAACGGTTCGTGGCGGATGGAGTCGAACTCCGTGATCAACGGCGTCCTGCTTCTGCCCGAGGGGAACATCGACTCTCAGGGAAGCTTCGATTTCATCGGCACCATCATCGCCAAGAGCGTGGCGATGAACGGTGGAGGCACGTTCACGCTGAACCAGTGCTGGCTCGACAACATGCCGGGCCCGTTCCTCGACGTCACTCCGACTGCATGGAGCGAGGTCGACCGCTAGATCGCTTCCACCACTCGAAAGAAGGAGCCACTCATCAAGAACGAACCCATCCGTGTCGAAGCTGTGTAAGAGAGTTTAGTTCTGTGAATGGCATTGCCGTAACTCTAAAGCTGTCCGTTCGAGTGGTCGAAGACCACTCTTGACCGTAAGGGTTAACAATGTTGAATGAAAATCCCTTCGAAACCCGGAGCAAGTTGTTCTCCCGGCAAGACGCGGGAGCCCATGTGGAAGGTGGATCCGATGGCCGAACCGCTGTTCGAGGATCTGCTACTGACGGTGGACGAGGTAGCGCAGGTCATGCGGGTGTCGAATATGACCGTCTACCGGCTGATCAAGTCCGGCCAGATGGCGGCCATCCGCGTGGGCAAGAACTATCGCATCCGGCGTCGCGACGTGGAGAGGTACCTGTCCGATCGGGCCGTTCGGGTCGAGGGCGGTCCGTGATGTCTTTCGGCTCCTCTCCGGTGATCGGTCTCGACATCGGAACGAGCGCAGTGCGCGCCGCACAGATCGGCACCGGTCGTTCCGGCCGCTCTCTTGCGGCATTCGGTCAGGTTCCCCTTCCGGCCGGCGCTGTAGCCGACGGCGAGATCCGCGATCCTGCGGCCGTAGCCGACGCCATAACCCAGCTGTGGAAACGAGCGAAGCTGAAGTCCAAGAGGGCGGTTATCGGCGTCGCTAACCAACGCGTCGTCGTCCGCCAGGTGGATCTGCCGTTCCTGGACGAGAAGGAATTCCGCAGCTCTTTGCGTTTCCAGGTGGCCGACCACATCCCCATGTCCGCCGATGACGCCGAGCTCGATTTCCAGCTGATCGAGGACTACATGACCGAGAACGGCGAGCACATGATGCGGATCCTGCTGGTCGCCGCAGCGCGTGACATGGTCGAGAGTTTCGTTAGCGTCGCCACATCGGCGGGCCTTAGCCCGGTAGGCGTCGACCTGACGCCCTTCGCAGTGGCTCGTGCGGTTAGCTCATCCGCCCGTGGAGAGATGGGCGTGGGCGGCGCAGAAGCCGTGGTCGACGTGGGAGCCGGGGTAACCAACATCGTGGTGCATCACAACGGCGAGGCCCGTTTCGTGCGGATCCTTCTCGTCGGCGGCGATGACGCCACGAAGGCCCTCGCTAAGGAACTCGACGTTCCGTTCGAGGAAGCAGAGGCGATCAAGTTCGACCTCGGTCGCGGCGTTGGGTCGCCGGAGGCAACGAGCGTGTTGCGGGAGCGCGTCACGTCGCTTGTCGAGGAGGTCCGGGGTTCGATCGACTACTACCTCTCTCAGGATGAAAGCGAGGGCATCACCTCGATCATCGTGACTGGCGGTGGGTCACTCACCCCGGGGCTCGCCGAAGAACTCGAGAATGTTTCTGGATTGCAAGTTCAGCGCGGTACTTCACTGGCCGACATGAATATTGGTAGGTCCGGTCTGACAGAAGAGCAGGCCGTACAGGTTGAGCCGGTCGCTGCTGCAGCGGTCGGCCTGGCAATAGGAGCGTCCGCCAAATGATGCGTCGAATCGAGCTGCTGCCGCAGACTTACGTCGAGCGGCAGCGCCAGCGTCGCACCTTTGGTTCGGTGCTGGTCCTTGGAGTCCTGGTATTCGTTCTGTTAGTGGCGTGGTGGTTCTACCTGGGCATGCAGATCAGCGGCGAGAGAGACACACTCGCCGAGGTGCAGACCCAGAACTCCCGCCTCGAGAGTCAGATAGCGGAGCTCGAGCGGTTCGCTCAGCTAGAGCAGGAAGTGCAAGACAAGCAGGCCGCCCTCGAGACCGTGATGGCGGGAGATGTTGACTGGCCCGCAGTCATGACCGAGCTGGCCATGGTCGTTCCCGGCGAGGTCTGGCTCCGTGAGTTCAGGGGTTCGGCCGGCATGACCGAGGGAGCGACCCAGGTCGGCACAGAGACGGCAACGGTTCGCATCAACGAAGAGACTCCGTTTGGCCGCGTGTCGTTCTCCGGCAGGTCACTGACCATGCCCGGAGTCGCCAAATGGTTGATCGGCCTCGGCAAGGTCAAAGACTTCGAGGCGACCTGGTTGGAAGACGCGACCGAAGAAGAGGTCGAGGAACAATTGGTCATCGGTTTCACCAACACGATCGAGTTCAATGAGCGTGTTGCCAGCGAACGATTCCAAGGAGGCGAGCGATGAGCGCCAGATCGAGACTCGTTCTCGTCATCGTGGGTGTGTTAGCAGTTTGTGCCGTGTTCTTCTTCATGTTCATCAAGGGTCGTCAGACCGAGCTCACCGACGTCCGCGGCCAGGTAACAGCGGAGGAGAACCGAACGCAGGAGCTCGAGAGCAGGTTGGCGCGTTTGCAGCAGCTTCAGAAGAATGCTCCTCAACTCGAGGCTCGCCTGTCGGAGATGCGCAAGTTCGTGCCGGAGCGCAACGATGTGCCGAACTTCATCTTCCAGGTGCAGCAGGCCGCGTCGCAGGCAGGCGTTCGGTTCGTTCAGGTCACCCCAGAGCTCCCCAAGCAGCCCCCCGAGGGAGCAGCCCTCGCCGAGGTTCGCGCGGTGATCGGAGCGAGCGGCAGCTACTTCGCGGTCCAGGACTTCGTACGCCGGGTTTATGCACTCGACCGGGCGGCTCGTTTCGACAGCCTGACGGTGACCGTGAACGAGGACGAGAACGCGCCTGAGGGCGAGTTGACCATGGAGAGCACGGCGCGCGTGTTCTTCGAGCTCCCAGCCAC
>JALZOM010000032.1 GCA_030913945.1 Actinomycetota bacterium | reverse complement strand
GCGAGCGACGGGTACCGGTCCTCCGGCAGGTGCGCCGCGCTGCTGGCCCCCAGCACTGCGTCGGCGAAGGCGGCGAGCATCCCGCCTTGGAGATGCCCCGCCGAGTTGCACAGCTCCGATGGCACCTCCCACGTGAACGCGATCTCGTCCGTCGGGTCGTCGACCGGCACGGGCCGGAATCCCAAGGTCTCGTTCACGGGCATCGTCACGCGACCTTGCTCGAAAGCTTCCCAGCGCGTGGTCATGACCGGCACGATACCGCCGGAGCCGGCGTGAGCGGATTCGTCCAGCTGCACTGCCACACAACGTGGTCGTTGCTCGACGGTGCGATCCCGGCCGAGGCGCTTCCGCAGTTTGCGGCCGAGGCCGGTTACGACTCAGTGGCCATGACCGACCATGATTCGTTGACGGGGGCCGTCCGCTTCGCGAGGGCGTGCCGCGAGGCGGGCATCAAGCCGATCTACGGCGCCGAGTTGACGCTCGCCGGGGGCGCCCACGTGACCGTCGTCGCGCGCGACGTGACCGGTTACGGGAACCTCTGCCGGCTCATCACCTCGGCTCACCTGGGCAACGAACGGGGCAAGCCGTCGGTGCGCTACGACCAGCTCGTCGAGCGCGCCGAGGGACTCTTCGTTCTGTCCGGATGCGCGCGCGGCGAAGTAGCGTGTCTCGCTGCGGCAGGTGCCATCCCCGCAGCCGTCGAGGCAGCTCGTAGATGGCGCGGCGCTATCGGGGATGGCTACCGGCTCGAGGTTTTCGACCACCGGGGATACGGGCACCGGACGCTGCGCGATCGACTCCTTCGAGTCGCGCGCGAGGCGGACGTGATCCCCGTGGCCACGAACGATGTCCACTACGCCATGCGTGGGGGGGCCGGCGTACACGAGTTGCTGCACGCGATCAAAGACATCGTGCCCCTGTCGAAGACGCAGTCGATCCGGGACAACTCCGAATATTGCCTGAAGAACCCGGACGAGATGCGGTCCCTGTTCGCCGACTTCCCCGAGGCTGCGGACGAGACGATGCGCATCGCCGACGCATGTGAGTTCGATCTCGACCTCGGCGCCTATCACTTCCCCGAGGTCCCGATCCCGCAGGGCGAGACCCCGACCGGCTACCTCGCCAAACGTTGTTACGAGGGAGCCCGCAACCGTTTGGACCGGATCACGTCCGAGGTCGAGGATCGTTTGCAGCACGAGTTACAGCTCATCTTCCGCATGGGTTTCCCTTCGTACTTCTTGCTGGTTGCCGACATCGTGGATCACGTGCGCAAGGTCATGGGGATCCGCTGCGCATGCCGGGGGAGCGCTGCGGGATCGCTCGTGTGCTTCGTCCTGGGGATCTCAGACGTAGACCCCGTGCGCTACGACCTGCTCTTCGAGCGATTCATGAACGAGCGCCGCGAGGAGCTCCCCGATATCGATGTCGACGTCGAATCGCACCGGCGTGAAGATGTGCTCGACTACATCCTGAGCACTTACGGGACCGACCAGACCGCGGTGTGCTGCATGGTGGACACCTTCCGAGCCCGCATGGCCATCCGCGAGGTCGGCAAGGCGCTGGGACTGCCGCCGGACGAGATCGATCTCGTGGCCAAAGCATTCCCGCGCGTGGCGGCGCGCGACATCCCGGCCGCCATCGAACGGCTCCCGGAGCTGTCGGGGACGAACCTGCGGGCCGGACAGCTCGAACAGCTGTTCGATCTATGCCAGGCGATCGACGGGTTCCCTAGGCATCTCGCCCTGCATCCCTCCGGGGTGGTCCTGTCGTCGAACGACCTCGCCGACAGGGTCCCGATGCAGGAGTCCTTCGGTGGCTTCACGATGTTGCAGGCGGACAAGGACGATGTCGTGGACCTCGGATTGGTGAAGCTCGACGTCCTCGGCGTTCGCATGCTGTCTTCGATCGCCCATGCGCGCGATGAGATCAAACGCTTGCACGACAAGACGGTGGACATCGATGCCATCCCCAGGGACGATCTGGACACGTTCAAGCTGATCAAGAGCTCACGCACGCTCGGATGCTTCCAGATCGAATCGCCCGGCCAGCGCGAGCTGCTTGCGCGTTTGCAGCCCAACCGGTTCGAGGATCTCATCGTCGAGATCTCGTTGTTCCGCCCCGGACCGGTGAAGTCGGACATGGTGACGCCATTCCTCGACCGCAGACACGGCTTCGCTCCGATGGCGTACCCGCACGAACGTCTTCAAGAGAGCCTTCGCGAGACCAACGGCATCATCGTGTACCACGAGCAACTCATCCGGGTCATCGCCGCGACGACGGGTTGTTCTCTCGACGATGCCGATTACATCCGGCGCCATCTGGACAGCGAACGCCCGAGCCTCCCGGATGACCCGGACGGCCGTCCCGCGCGCAAGGGACTCGACGGACCGCGCAACGGCGTCCCCGCCGACAACGACGTGGGGCGATGGTTCATCCGTTCGGCGAGAGCCAACGGGTTCAACCGAGAACAAGCGAACGCCTTGTGGAAGGAGGTCTACGCGTTCGCCTCATTCGGTTTCTGCAAATCACATGCAGCCGCGTTCGCTCTTCCGACCTTCGTCTCGGCGTGGTTCAAAGCCCACTATCCGGCCGAGTTCCTCGCCGGGCTTCTGACGCACGACCCGGGCATGTATCCACGGAGGGTGTTGGTCTCGGATGCTCGTCAGGCCGGGATCCCGATCCTGCCCGTCGACGTGAACCGTTCCGATGCGGTCTACCGGGCCGAACCCGTCGAGGGAGCCCCCATGGGCATCCGGCTGGCCCTCTCGGAAGTGCGTGACATCTCGGCGGCCGAGATCGGATCGATCATCGAGGCACGCCGGCCAACTCCGTACGCGTCGCTCGAGGACCTGTGGCGCCGGACGGAGCTATCCCGGCCGGTGATCGAGAACCTCGCCCATGTCGGCGCGATGGACTCGATCGAGCCAGACAGGTCGCGGCGCGAGCTGCTGTGGCGGGCGGTCGAGCTATCGACCCGTCCCAGGCCGCGCCTGGGAGCCCAGGGTCAACTCGGTCTCGATGAGCCGGTTGGGGCGTCGCTGTTCGAGCTGTCGCCCTACGGCCCCCTCGAGGAGACCGAAGCCGAGCTCGAGATCACCGGCATCGACGCGCGCCGTCACGTCATGGACCTCTACCGGCCGCTGCTGGCCGAGGTCGGCTGCACTCCGGCGACCTCGTTGCGCAACCGTCGCACCGATACCGAGGTGTGGGTCGCCGGAGTCAAGGTGTCGACGCAGACCCCGGCGATCCGCTCGGGGCAACGCATCATCTTCCTGACGATGGACGACGCTACGGGCCCCCTGGATGTCACGGTTTTCCAACGGGTTCAGGGTCGCTGCGCACGCACGGTGTTCCATTCGTGGTTGCTTCTCATCCGCGGGCTTGTGCGTAAACGCGGAGGAGCATCGTTCACCTACGACGACATGGACCCGGACAACGTCGGCATCACGGTCGTGGTGCAGGAGGCTTTCGACCTCGCAGAACTCGCGCTCGACCGCAAGAAAGGCCATTCACTCGCCACGGCACTGGGCCGTCAACGCCGCAAGCAAGCCGTAACGGGGTTGAGGCGCCCCGGTGGCGACCTCCAGCCGAAGTCCCGCGTGTGGCACGCCAGCGGCGGCTCCGCGGGACGCTAAAGGTCGTCCTCTTCGGACTCGTCGTATCCCGCCTCTCCGGTGTCGGCCGCCAGGATCACCTCGCGAGCGCGCTCTTCGTCTTCTGGGCGGACGAGCACCTTCACCACGCTCAACGGTCCCACCGTCATCGGGTACGCCTCTCCGTAGATCGTCCCGTCCCCGGTCAGCATCGATTCGATCCCGTTCCCTCGCAGCAGAGCGCTGACCATCTCGCCCTCCATGCGGCCCCCGTAGCTGCCGATCTCGACCAGCTCCGGGCCGATCGAATGAGGGTCGAAGGGCGGCTGTGGTTGGGTCTCACGCTCGGATACTTCCGGCGGATAGCGCACCAGCTCGTGGCCGCAGTCGGAACAGCGCGTGTAGCCCTGACGATATTCGGATCCGCAGTTCGGACACCACATGCGAGCCGGCCTCCTCGAGTGGGGGAGCTAGAGCTCCGGGAGTTTCTGTTTCAACTTGAGCACCGGCTCGAACAGGTCCCCACGACGGGACACGCGCCGGAGAACCTCGTCGTACCGGAACGACAGCAGGGATGGATCGTCCTTCTTCACCGCCCGGCGCACCTCATCCCACGTCACCGGGGTGGACACGGTGGGCTGCTCCTTGGCTCGCAACGAGTAGACGCTGACGGTGGTCTTGTGCAGGTCGTTCTGGCTCCAGTCGATGAAGATCTTGCCCTCGCGCTCCGTCCGGCTGGGCTTCGAGATGATCTCGTCCGGATGCTCCTTCTCCATGCGCCTCGCTACACCCTGCGCGAACGACTTCGTCTGCTCGTAGCTCACCTTCGTGTTGAGCGGCACGTACGCCTGCAAACCCTTCGAGCCCGAGGTCTTCACGAGCATCTCCAGACCGAAGCTTGCGAACATCTTCTTCAGCCGGAGAGCGATGTCGGCGCAGGCGAGGACGCCCAGTGGCTCGCCCGGGTCGAGGTCGAAAACGAGTGCGATCGGCTTCGTCACGTCACGGGCTTTCGCCAGCACCGTGTGCAGCTCGAGGTTCGCAAGGTTCGCCGCCCACACCAGCGCCGGCTCGGAGTTAAGGAGGCAGTAGTTGACGTCCACGTTGTCCCGGCGCCGCGTTATCGGGGCCGTCTTGATCCACTCCGGTGCGTACTTGGGGCATTCCTTCTCATAGAAGAAGCTCCCCTCGGCGCCATCCGGATATCGCTTCAGCGTCACCGGTCGGTCCTTGAGGTGCGGCAGCAGAACTTCGGAGATATCTCGGTAGAACGAGATCACGTCGCCCTTGGTGAATCCCTCCGACGGATAGAAGACCTTGCCGGCGTTCGAGATCTGCAGCCGCTTTCGGCGGACTATGACCTCCTCGACCGTTCTTTTAGGCATGGAGACATTGTGTCCCAGAAGGCGGGCGTGGCCGGCACCTTGCATAGGAACGGGGCGCCTCGCCTCCGGCGGATCTGGGCGTAAGGTCGGCGACATGGAGGTGCGCGAACCGATCCTGCACGTCGACATGGACGCGTTCTATGCGTCCGTCGAGGTTCACAAGGACCCATCGTTGAGGGGAAAACCGGTGATCGTGGGTGGCCGAGGAGGGCGTGGCGTCGTGACCTCGGCCTCGTACGAAGCTCGGGAGTTCGGCGTGCACTCCGCGATGCCGGCGATAACGGCGCGCCGTCTGTGCCCACATGCCGTGTTCCTATCGAACGACTTCGAGTCCTACCAGATCTATTCGGAGCGCATCCGCGAGGTTTTTCTGTCGTTCTCGCCGCTGGTCGAGCCGCTATCCCTGGATGAGGCCTTCATCGATGTCTCCGGTTCGGTGCGGCTCTTCGGAGAACCGGTGGCGATCGCAGCCCAGATCAAGCGGGCGATCGCGGAGCTGGGACTCGGCTGCACGGTGGGTATCGCTCCGAACAAGTTCCTCGCCAAGATCGCGTCCACACGCGCCAAACCAGACGGGTTGTTGTTGGTGCCGGCGGACGAGGTCGAACCCTTCCTCCACCCGCTTCCCGTCGGAGCTTTGTGGGGGGTGGGGGAGACGACGGCAGAGGTACTTCGACGCCTGGGGCTTCGAACCGTTGGCGACGTTGCGCATGTGTCCCGGAGAACCCTCGAGCGAGCTGTGGGCGATTCGCTTGGAGCGCACCTTCACAGCCTTGCGAACGGTCTCGATGACCGCGCCGTCGTTCCCCATGAAAGCTCCAAATCGGTGGGCTCGGAGGAGACCTTCGAGAGCGACCTCGATGCCAACGACGACATCCTGCGCGAGATCCTGCGGCTCAGCGACAGGACCGCCGGGCGGTTGCGCGCCAAAGGGATGTGCGGGCGCACGATCACTCTCAAGGTTCGCTGGTCCAACTTCAAGACGATCACGAGGGCTCGGACCCTCGATGAGGCCGTCGACACGGCCGCCGAGATCTACGCTGTGGCCAGGGACCTCTACACGCGGCTGGGCCCGGATAGGCCGCGGATCCGGCTGCTCGGAGTGAGCCTGAGCGGCCTCGGTCCGGGCCCCCCTCGTAGACAGCTCGGATTGTTGGCGGCGGCCGCCCCGCGCTGGGAGGAGGCCACCAGGGCCATCGACGACATCCGTGACCGCTTCGGAGATGGCTCGGTGGGGCCGGCGACCCTTTTGGACGGCCCTTCCTAGTTCCCGAACCGGTCGCAGGCAGGCTGTCCTGGCGGGGGGCGACTCGGAACGGTTTGGCCTCCGGGAGCGGGGCGGCTTCCGAGGCGTTCGTCGATGACCCCAGGCCAAAAGATTTCGAAACCGCTGGACCTTTCTATAATCGGATGACAGTGCCATTGTCGGAAGAAGAGCAGCGGGTTCTCGAGGAGATCGAGAGAGGCCTCCACCAGGAGGATCCGAGCTTCGCGCGGCACGTCGGCAGTACTTCACGCCGGTCGGGTAGCGGACGCCTCAAGCTCGGCGCTCTCGTCTTCCTCGCCGGACTGGCCATCCTCGTCGCGTTCTTCGTAACCCGAACGATCTTCGTCGGGGTCGTCGCGTTCGGAGCGATGGTGGCGGGCATCGTTCTGGCGGCCGGAGCCATCG
>JALZOM010000196.1 GCA_030913945.1 Actinomycetota bacterium | reverse complement strand
GGCTAGTCGGGCGCGCTGCTGGCCTCGCTCCGTAAGCAGTGCGGCGGCGCTCAGCGCTCGCTGATGTGCAGAGCCTGGTTAGCCGGCTGCGAAAGCGACCGCGACGGCCACTCCGCCGTCGTGCGAGATGGAGATCGGAACCTCCGTGGATGGGCCATGGCCGCCGCGCACCGAGGCATGGGGAACCCCTTGGGGCATGCGGACGATCTCGATGCGCGACGACCAGGCCACAAGTGGACCGAGACGCAGAGCCTTGATGACGGCCTCTTTGGCGGCCAGTGTCCCTGCAAAGCTCTCCGCCGGGTCGAAAACCGAGCGGCAATAGATGCGTTCTTCCTTGGTGAACAACCTGGCCTCGAGCCGTGGTACGGACTCGAGCTTCTTCCGCAATCTCTCGATATCTACGACGTCGACTCCCAACATCAGGCCAGCAGACTCGCGCCGCCATCGATGACGATCGTCTGACCGGTGATCATCGACGAGCCATCCGACGTCCGGATGGCTTCGCTCATACCGCCCTCAGAACCAGGCACGCGTTCTGGCCCCCGAACCCGAACGAGTTGGACAGGGCCACCTGGATCGCTCCATCGCGGGGACCATCACCGACGTAGTCAAGATCGCAGTCGGGATCTTCCTCTTCGAGGTTGATCGTGCCGGGGATGATCCCGTGCTCGATCGACAGCGCACACACAGCAGCCTCAACCGCTCCGGCGGCGCCCAGCAAGTGCCCCAACTGAGATTTGGTCGAGGAGATGGGGATGCGTTTCGATTCTTGGCCCAGGGCGTTCTTGACAGCGAGCGTCTCGATGCGATCGTTGTACGGGGTGCTCGTTCCATGAGCATTCACGTAGTCGACGTCCTCCGGCCGAGCACCCGCATCTGCGAGTGCCATGCGCATCGCCAACGCCGCTCCCTTGCCCTCGGGGTCAGGTTGAGTCACGTGGTAGGCGTCGGCGGACGCGCCGTAGCCGGCCACCTGGGCAAGGATGCGGGCACCCCGTGCCTCCGCGACACGACGGTTCTCGAGCACGAGCACTCCGGCCCCCTCGCCGAACACGAAGCCATCGCGACCGGCGTCGAAGGGCCTGCTGGCCCGGGCCGGCTCGTCATTCCGAGTCGAAAGCGCACCCATGCGCGCGAAGGCCGATACCGACAATGGAGTTAACGCGGCTTCACTTCCGCCCGCAAGCATCACGTCCGTGATGCCCTCGCGGATGAACCGGGTCGCCTCGCCGACCGCGTGTGCGCCGGTGGCGCACGCAGAAGCAGGAGCGTAATTGGGCCCGTGCAACCCAAGTCTCATGGCAACCGCGGCGGCTGCAGCATTCGGCATCAACCGCGGGACCATGAACGGGCTGACGCGACGCGGGCCCCCATTCAAGAACGCTTTGTGCTCCTTCTCGATGGTAGAGAGCCCGCCGATGCCGCTTCCGATGACGACCCCGATGCGTTCTGGGGAGACACTCAGCTTCGAGCCGCTCGCCTCTTCCCACGCGAGACTCGCAGCACCTACCGCCATCTGAGCGAAGCGATCGGTCCGCCCGACCTCACGCGCGGGCATGTAGTCCGTGGGATCGAAATCGTCTACCTCGGACGCGATCTGCGTGGAGAACTCGGACGCGTCGAACGCGCTGATCGGACCCGCGCCGGACTTGCCCTTCATAAGGGCGCTCCAGAATCCGAGCGTTCCGGTTCCGATCGGCGTGATCAGTCCGATACCGGTAACGACGACTTCATTCCTCGTTCGGTCCACGGCAGATCCCCCGGTCAAGGCGTCCGTCACGCTCCTACGGCGAGCTTGCGCTGGATCAGGTCGACCGCGTCGCCAACCGTCGCCACGTTCTCGAGGTCGGAATCCGGGATCTCGATGCCGAACGACTCTTCGAGGCCCAGGGTCATCTCGACGGTGTCGAGCGAGTCCAGTCCCAGGTCCTGCGCAAGGGTCGCATCCAACTGCACCTTGTTCCCCTCGATGCCCCGTTCAGAAAGCTGCGTACGCATCGTTTCGAGGATCTGATTCCTCTTTTCATCCATGTGTTTCTCCTTTCGCTCGTGCATGCGATCCGCTCACGCGGTCATGCCTCCATCCAATGTCAAAACGCTTCCCGTCATGTAGCCGGCCCCTTCGCCGCACAACCACCGCACCGCTCCCGCGACCTCCTCCGGGGTTCCGGGGCGACCTTGTGGGACGTGCGAGGTGATCTCCGCGAGGCGCTTCTCGCCGAGGGTTTCCGTTAGCTCCGTCGTCACCAGCCCGGGGGCCACTGCATTGACGGTGATGTTCTTCGCTGCCACTTCGCGCGCCAGGGTGCGAGTGAATCCGACAACGCCTGCCTTGGCCGCGGAATAGTTCGCCTGGCCTGGGCTTCCTTGCATCCCTGCGATCGACGAGACGTTCACGATGCGACCCCAGCGGGTTCGCAGCATCCCTCTAAGAGCGCGGCGAGAGCATGCGAACGTTCCGAAGAGATTGGTGCGGATGACGCGATCCCACATCTCGTCGGTCATAGAGAGCGCGAGGCCATCCGCTCGCACCCCTGCGTTGTTCACGAGCACCGTCACGGCACCCAGTTCCTTCTCTACCTCCGAGAAACATCGATCGATCTGTTCGGAATCGGTCACGTCAGCTTGCACGCAGATACCGCGCCCGCCGCGCTCTTCGACCATCGCGAGGGTCTCTTTCGCCTCATCGGCTCCCGACCGGTAGTTGATGGCGATGGGCCTGCCCTCGGCGGCGAGCGCGAGAGCGACCGCTCGGCCGATGCCCCGGGAGGCGCCCGTCACCAGCGCCGCTTGCTCAAACATTCTTCTCACCCGCCAGCACGAGCTCGTTCTGGCCTTCAACCGGAGCCCCCCAGCGAACCAGGGCCGCTCCCCACACGAAGCCGGCTCCGAACGCCGTGATGATCACGTGGTCGTCGTTCTCGAGGTCCCCCTCATCGCTAGCCTGTGCCAGAGCAAGCGGTATCGATGCTGCCGACGTGTTCCCAAGCCGCGCGATGTTCAGTGCAACCTGATCCGGTCGCAGTCCAAGGCGCTGGCCCACTGCCTCGACGATGCGAGCATTGGCCTGGTGGGCAACTACGAGATCGATCTCGTCCAACTTCATCCTGGAGCGCTCGACGAGCTCGTTCACCGACCGTGACATCGCGTCGACCGCATGCCTGTACACCTCGCGGCCGTCCATGCGCAGGTGCGGATCATCGGAAGGGATGCGCAACAAACCGGCCCCCGACCCGTCGGATCTGAGGACGAAGGGCCCCAGACGCGATGTTCCATCGACCCGCTCGATAACGACCGCGCCCGCTCCATCGCCGAAGAGCACGCAGCTCGATGGATCGGTGTAGTCGGAGACGCGCGACAACAGGTCCGAAGCGCAGAACAAGATCTTCTGGGCTGTTCCGGAAGCGATGAGGCCGTCTGCTTGCGCCAGGCCGTAAAGGAAACCGGAACATGCTGCATTGGTGTCGAACGCGCCTGCTTTTTCAGCCCCCAGAGCGGCCTGAACGAGCGGAGCCGTCGCCGGGAGCTGATAGTCGGGCGTCGAAGTCGCCACTATCACCAAGTCGAGATCCTCCGGTTCGACTCCGGCGCGCGTCAACGCTGCGCGTCCGGCAGTGATCGCCAGACTCGATGCGGAATCCTCAGGGCCAGCGATGCGCCGCATTTCGATCCCCGTTCGATCGCGTATCCACTTGGCGGTCACTGGGAGGCTCTCAGCGAGCTCATCGTTGCGCAACTCGCGCGAGGGCAACGCAACACCCCATCCGGTTATCGCCGCTCCCATCAACAGCCCCTTATCCAGAACAGCGCATCCCCGGCCTTCACCGGTTGACCCTGGATCACGAGCATGCCCATGACCCAGCCACGGAATGACGACGTCACGTGCTCGATGTCGCCGTTGTTCACGACCTCGGCGAGGATGGTTCCGGGCTCGACCCACTCGCCCTCGCTCGTGAATGTTTCGGGAGGCAGGGAAACGAACCGTCCGGAACACGGAGACACAACTACGCGCTCCCGGATCGGAGTTGTCTCGGGGATCGAGAAGAGCGTTTCGGGCGCAGCAATCATCGCGTCATGCACCAACACTCACCTCGGGCCGCCGAAGAGGGCGAGTGATTCTCTGGGCAAGTCCCGCCGCGACCCGGCCAGGACCAAGATCCTCGAAATCACGGAACCCCTGGTGCCAGAGCCACTCGATGGACTCACGGAAACGAACCCGACCGGTCAACTGCTCGACGAGCAACTTGCGGATCTCGCCGGGTGCCCGATAGGGCGCCGCTGAGACGTTCGAGATCACGGGCACCTCGGGCATCCGAACATCCACGTGATCGAGCGCATCGCGGAGCGCAACGGCTGCCGGTTCCATCGCTTGGGTGTGGAACGGACCGCTCACCTCGAGAAGGATCGACCGAGCGCCCTCTTCGCGGACCCGGGTCGCCGCAGCCGCGAGACCTTCGTCGGAACCAGAGAGAACGACCTGTCCGGGCGCGTTGTCGTTCGCTACGCTCACACCGGTCGACTCCGCTATCTCAGAGACGCGATCTAGGTCGAGTCCGAGGATCGCGACCATGCCGCCGGAGCTGGCCTGAGCAGCGGCCTGCATCGCGCCGGCCCTAACCTTCACGGCCTCCATCCCCTGCTCGAAACTGAAGGATGCACCGGCCACGAGCGCGGCGTACTCACCGAGGCTGTGTCCGGCGAAGGCATGCCAGTTCGCCCCTGCTTCTTGAGAACGACCGAACGAGGCGAGGCCTGCGACGAACATCGCGGGCTGCGCTATCAGCGTGGGAACCGCCGCACCCTTCCGCCGGGATGCGATCTCGACTCGCCGGCGAAGGTCGTATCCGAGTACCTCGTTCGCGCGCGTCAAGAGATCATCGCTTTCGGGAAGAGCGGCCAGCACTTCGGCGGCCGGCACGCCCTGACCGGGGAAGAGGCCCGCTTTCAAGCGCGCCGTCCACGAGCGAAGCGACGGTAGGCCAGAACCGCTGCGCCGGCGGAGCCGATGGCTGCGCCGGCGACTGCCCCCGCCAGGGGCCAGGGTCCACGCGTTGTGTGATCAACCGCAGCAAGGTGCACGGGTAGATACGAAGCATGACGCAGCGCGCTCAAGAGTTCAGCTGAGAAACCGGGTCGCGGCGAGATACTCATGAGCCCAACCACTACCGATCGATCAAACGGATCCATCACCGATGTAGCTCCTTTCCTTCCAATGACCTGCGAAGCCGAAGGCGAGCACGGTGAAGGAGGATGCGAACCGCACCCCTGCTTCGATCGGTGACGTCGGCTACCTCTTCGATGCTGAAATCCTCCAGATAACGCAGGGCGACGACCTCGCGCTGAGCGGGAGGAAGCTGTGCGACCTGCGCCCGCACCATCTCTCGTTGCTCACCGTGGATGGCCTGCGTGGCCGGAGAGGGGGTCATGTCCTCCGCGTCCGGCAGGCTGGCCACGACGAGCGGCGTCCGTGCCCTTTGACGACCCCACGTGGCGATCACGTTGTGGGCTATCCGGTAGAGCCACGAGTGGTATGCGCCCTCACCCCGGAAGGAGCCTGCGGAGGCCATCGCCTTGAAGAAGATCTGGGCCGTCAGGTCCTCCGCCGTGCTGCTATCCGCCACCTGCGATCGCACGAACCGATAGATCCGGTCGAGATGACGGCGGTATAGCTCCCCGAACGCGTCGAAGTCGTGCGGTGCTCGCGCCGCGAGAACATCGTCTCGTTCCTCAATGAGGACGTTCTCGTTTCGAGCGTCCAATTCCATTTTGTGGGCAGCCTCCCGAGGCAGTCGAGCTTTCTTCATAAGACTCGTGTGTATGCGCGCGCGTTACCCAAATTCAAGAGAAAGAGCGATAAAGATCGGAAAGAGACGCAATTCTTTGCAACTCTCCGAACGTGCAGTCAAGAGACGCGGTCGGTTCTCCGAACCGACGGTCAAGAACGTACGCAGGTCTCCGAACCGACGGTCAAGAATCTGTGCGACGATTTTCTTCGTGCCACAGACGATCGCACCCGACACGACTGAAGACATCCAGGACGATACTCAGTCCGACCTCGAGCGCGTGTGGCTCGTCATCGTGTGGAACGACCCGATCAACCTCATGTCCTACGTGACCTTCGTGCTCCAAAAGCTCTTCGGGTACTCGCGCGATAAGGCGACGAAACTGATGCTGCAGGTGCATCACCAAGGCAGGGCGGTCGTGTCCAGCGGCAGTCGCGAGAAGGCCGAGCTCGACTGCTTCAGGCTGCACGGCCACGGTCTGTGGGCGACGCTCTCGAAGTCCGATTGATGCCGTCGGCAAGACGTGGGGATGGCTCGTCCTTGAAGCTCAAGTTGAACGCGCAGGAGGCCGCGCTGATGAGGCATGTGGTAAGCGAGATCACTCAAGTCATCAGCGGAGAAGAAACGACGGACATCCACGACCGACTGTTCCCGGATGCCTTCAACGACCCTGAAGAGACACGGAAATACAACGCCTTGGTTCATGAGGAATTGAGAACGCACAAGTTGCGCGCGCTGGACACCATCCGCAACACCCTTGGGGACACCGGACGCGTCAGCGCTAGTCTGCCCCCGGACGAAGCGCACCTCTGGTTGACGGCTCTCACGGACATACGCCTGGCTCTCGGCGTGCGCTTGGAGGTGTCGGAGGAGGACATGGGACGGGAACCGGATCCGGACGACCCCAAGGCTCCCGGATTGGCCGTGCTCCACTGGCTGGGATGGTTGCAGGAAACGATGGTGGAGAACCTTGACCCATTTTGATCAGCCAGACGCAAGGGCGGTAGACAGGCTTCTTCCAGAAGACACAAGCACCAGTTTCAGCGAAAGGACGGATTCATGAAGCTCGAAGCAGGGATGGATGCGCCCGATTTCAGCACCGTGGATGCAGACGGACATAGATGGACGATGTCTGGGCTACGCGGGCAGAAGGTCGTTCTCTACTTCTACCCCGACGACGATACGCGGGGTTGCACCGCGCAGGCGTGCGACTTCAGGGATTCGCAAAACGAGTGGAAGGAAGCCGGCTACGTCGTGGTGGGCGTCAGCGCTCAGGGGGCGGATTCACATCGAGCGTTCGCGCAGAAGAATTCGCTCAACTTCCCCCTTTTGATCGACGAGGACCTCTCGCTCGCGGATAGTTACGGGGCGAGGGCCGAACCCGAGGATGGCATCCCTCCCTTGTCGAACCGAAGCACGTTCGTGATCGATGAAGATGGGAAGATCGTCGAGGCGCTCTACGGGGTGCAGTGGCGGGGACACATAGACCAGCTCAGGAAGAAACTGTCCGTCTAGTCCCGCCGCCCTACATCCCGACCTCTCAAGCCCCAGAACAGCAAGCCCAACCCGGCGAGGGCGAACAGGAGCAACAACGCCTCTCTCTTGCGGTCGACTTCGTCCGCGTCGATGCCGGAAGTGCGCGGCTCCCACACCTCGACGCCGGGATAAGCGAGCTCGACGGCGCGATGCGCGGCCTCCCTGCTCGGCCAGGAGACATTGCTCTGCAATTCCACTTCCGCATCGCGCTCCATATACGTCCACGTCCAATCGCCGTCATCTTCCCGCCACAGCTTGACGATCCGATTCGGTGGCGCCTGCGCCGTTGCGCTCATGTCAGATGCTCCCGTAGGTAGGCGATGTCGTCCTTGATCTGTGGCCACGGCGTCTCACAGATGACCGCCGGGGCACCCGCCGCGGCGACCATGGCGAGGAGATGCTCATCCGCGATGTTTCCCTCCGAGAAGTTCGCGTGACGGTCGGCTCCCGTTCCGGGAGGATCGCGCGAGTCGTTCGCATGAACTAGATCGATCGTGCCAACGGCATCCAGAACGCGCTGGATGACATCGCTCAAGTCTTCGCCGCCCGCGTGGGCGTGACACGTGTCGAAACAGAAGCCAACGTTGAAGTCGGCCAGATGGGGCCACAGCTCGGCCAGGATCTCGACCCTGCGACCTACGGCGTGATCCCCTCCGGCGGTGTTCTCGATGAGGATCGGTATCTCGGTCTCGAGCTCCTCGAAGACCTTTCGCCACCGCATGAACCCCCGCCGGACGTCATCCTCGGCGTGGCCGGCATGAACGATCACGGCGGCGGCTCCCACCTCCTCGGATCGCTCGATCGTGCCTGCCAGGATCTTCCTGGAGGGGATCCGCACCCGATTATTGGGCGACGCCACGTTGATGAGGTAGGGCGCGTGCACGTACACGGGTAGCTCAGAGGATTTGAGTTGCTCCGCGTCCGCACGAGGCGGGGGCTTCTTCCACGACTGGGGTGGGCCGACGAACAGCTGGATGCATTCAGCCCCCACTGCGGCCGCCGCTCCCAGCGGATCCTCGTCCGGCACGTGTGCACCGATGATCATCCCAGGACGCTAGCGCATCCATGGCCCTTGCCAGGAGCGTCGAAACGGACCAAGATGCGCGCCATGAAGCTTCTCAGGGACGTCGCCATCCAGCACCTGCTGACGCTCGAGCCTCACTCGAGTCTCCGGCAAGCGGCGAAGTCGATGAGCGGGCGGGGCGTCGGCAGCGCCGTGGTCATGGAACAAGGCGACGTGGGTGGCATCGTCACCGAACGAGACCTTATGCACGCGCTCGCCTCGGATCTCGATCCGGATGACGTGAAGGTGGTCGATGTCATGACACGAGACATCGTCAGCGGCTCGCCCGGCTGGACCATCCTCGAAGCCGTCAAGACCATGATCGACGGCGGGTTCCGGCACCTCCTCGTGATGGAGATGGACGGACCCGAAGGGATCGTTTCGCTGCGCGACCTGATGGATTCGATGGCGGAGCTGATTCAGGAGCAGGACGCCTCGGCCTGACGAACCAGCTCGTCCAAGGCGGCTCGTTGCATGCGCCTGAGCCGGGAGCGAAGAAACAACGACAACACGCGTCCCCAGATGCCCGTCGGCAGATCCGACCTGAGGCTGTGGGTGATCACGGCTCCGTCGCCCGACGGTGTGGTTGCGTAAGTCACGCGTATCCTCACGCCCACGATCACGTCCTCCACGAACACATCCGGAGCGGTCTCGACCGCCGTGCTGTGACCCTGCACGTTGAAACCCAACATGGTCGCGTGCCCGCGCACGACGTCTCCGGACGCCACGCGGGCCGGACCCTCGGTCGCAACGATCTCCGGCTGCCACCGGGGCCACGAGCTGGGATCGAGGATCAGATCCATAACTGCGGCGGGCGGACAACGGACGTCCCGCGAGGACTCGATCTCGAATCGAACCTGGGCCGGCCTCGTCACGAGATGGAGTCTAGGAGAAGCGGAACGCTAGTCTGGGGCCGGCGGACAACACAGGGAGGATGCAGATGGCCAGGTTGTTTTCGATCAAACCGACCCTCACCATGAAGGGGCGCCAGTTCAAGGGACTCCGCGGGTGGGCAGGCAAGCCCACGCACCCTCCGCTCACCGACATCCCCGTTGCGGCTTACATACTGGTAGCGGTTTTCGATCTGATCTCCTTCATCGCCGGACGCGGCGAGGGCGAATCTCCTCTGGCTCACGATCTCTTCCGCGCTGGAACCTTCACGATCATCGCCGGCGCGATCGTGTCCATCCCCACCGCCCTTACCGGGTTCTGGGACTGGCTCAAGTCCACGGCCCCGCACACTCAAGCGTGGAGGACCGCCAACTGGCACATGGCCGTGATGCTGACCGTGACCGCGATCGTAATCGTGAACATCATCGTTCGGCTCGCCGCCGACTCGAACGCGACACCGGGGGGAGTCATGGTCATCTCGCTCATCATCGGAGGCTTGGTCTCGCTCGGAGCTGCCTACGGAGGCGCACTGGTCTACGAGTACGGCTTCAACGTCGAAACCTCCGGCGACCACCCGGCGTGGCACGAGTCGGAGGAGGATGCGTACCCGGGGAGCAAGTGAGCCGTCAGACGGCGAACCGGATGTTCAACACGTCGCCTTCGGCGACCGTGTAGTCCTTGCCTTCGACGCGTAGCTTGCCCTGAGTCTTGGCGGCATCCCACGAGGAGGCCTCGACAAGATCTTCGTACCCCACGACCTCGGAGCGGATGAATCCCCGTTCGAGATCGGAGTGGATCGCGCCTGCGGCTTCGGGCGCTTTGGCTCCCCGCCGGACCTCCCAAGCCCGGGACTCGTCTTCGCCCGTCGTGAGGAACGTGATGAGGTCGAGGGTTTGGTAGCACGCTGCGATAACGCGGCTCAGCCCCGGCTCCTCGATCCCGAATCCCGCCAGCAGTTCGGCAGCTTCACCTTCGTCCATCCCCGCCACCTCAGCCTCGAGCGCGGCGCTGATCGCGATAGCGGTGGAAGGAAGGGCCTGTGGGAGCTCGCCTCCTTCCTCAACATTGGCCACGAGGACCCACGGTTTCATCGTCAAGGGGCCAAACCCTCGCAGCACCTTCCGGTCTGCCTCGTCGAGATTCGCATCGCGAAGCAGACGCTCTTCATTCAAGACCTCGTGGGCGCGCTCTAGCGCAGCCAGCTCTGCAGCGCCCTCCTGCGAACCACGCGCGCGCTTACGCGCCTTCTCAACACCGCTTTCCACGCTGGCGAGGTCGGCGAGTAACAGGTCGGCCTCGAGATCGGCCAACTCCTTCGCCGGGTCGGCGTCGGCGCCGAAGGACCGCAGGACCATGCACAAGGCATCCGTCTGGCGATACTCCGCGATCCCTTGCGCCGTCAATCCACCGGGGACGTCCACGAACCGAACCTTGGCGGGCACGACCTTCTTCGAGCGTTCGAGCTCTGACAGAACCTTCAGTCTGGGATCCGGGACGTCCACGACGGCCTGGTTGGAGCGACCTCCTGACGAACCGTGCTGCGTCAAAGCCGTGAAGAGGGTCGACTTGCCCGCGTATGGAGTTCCAACGATCCCGACGTCCTTCATCCGCAGCACCTTAGCGGGGTACGGTCACACGCATGGACCTGGGTCTAGATGGAAAAGGGGTGCTGATCACCGGAGGAGCGGGTGGGATCGGGCGCGCCACGACACGCGCCTTCGCTGCGGAAGGCGCCCGCTGCGGGATTCACTACCGCTCCAGCAAGGACGCGGCCACGAAACTCGCCGCCGAAGTGAATGGCGCGACCCTGGCGGCGGACCTGACCGTGGAGGCGGAAGCCGATGCTTTGGTGCCGGACGCAGTGGCCGCGCTGGGCAGACTCGATGTTCTAGTAGCCAATGCCGGCGTGTGGCCCTGCCAAGATGAGCCCGTGTGGGAACTGTCGTACGACCGGTGGCGGGCCACGATCGCAGCCGATCTCGATTCCGTGTTCCTGTCCTGTCGCTCGTTCCTACGGCATGTCGCCAGCACCGGGAAAGGCAACATCGTCATCGTCGGATCCACCGCGGGGCTATTCGGAGAGGCGGGCCACGCTGACTACGCAGCCGCAAAGTCGGCCCTCATGAATGGCTTCTTGATGAGCTTGAAGAACGAGATCGTTCGCATCGCGCCGCATGGTCGGGTGAATGGGGTGGCTCCCGGATGGACCGCAACGGAGATGGCGAGAGATGCCCTTGAAGATCCCACGCTCGTTGCGCGCGCCACCCGCACCATGCCCTTGAAGAAGATCGGCAGGGCCGAAGACGTCGCACACGCGATCGTGACTCTTGCATCCGATGCCGCGTCCGGGCACGTAACGGGTCAGGTGATCACGGTGGCCGGAGGCATGGAGGGACGCGTGCTGGACGGGCGGTGACTACAGGATGCTCTCCCCGAGGGCGCTTGCTGCGAGCTCGACTGCCAAGGCGCCGGTGGCTCCTGCGTGATCCACGATCGGATTCACTTCCACCACCTCGATAGATGTAAGGGCGTCGGCTTCGGCGAGAAGCTCCATGCACAGATGAGCTTCACGGTAAGACAAGCCACCCCGCACCGGAGTTCCGACACCAGGAGCGATAGTCGGGTCGCAAACATCCACGTCGAGTGACAGGTGGACGAACCCGGGCCCCTTGACGACCTCGAGCGCCTCGGTCAGAACCCCTTCGACGCCCAACCGGTCGACGTCGGACATCGTCATCACACGGATCCCAAGCTCTTTGATCAGATCCTTCTCGCCGGGATCGAGAAGGCGGACCCCGATGAGGGCAACGCGGCTTGGGTCGGCCCACGGAGCTTCCTTGAAGCCTTCGATCGAGAACCCACACTGGCCGAGCGCTGCGGCGAGAGGCATCCCGTGCACGTTTCCGGAAGGGGTGTTGTCCGGCCGGTTCATGTCGGCGTGGGCGTCTACCCACAGAACGCCGCCGGGACCGTGAGCCGCGTGAAGTCCCGCAAGTGTTCCCATCGCGATCGAGTGATCGCCGCCAAGAACGAGCGGCATCTGTCCCCGTTCGGCGATCGTCTGGACCTCGGCGGCGATCTCGGCACACGTTGCGAGGATCGCGGGGAGGTAGCGCGCATGGATGTCGGTCTCGGCCGCGACCTCCGGGATCTCGGCCACCACGTTCCCGCAATCGATGACGTCGATTCCCAAGCGCGCCAAGCGCTCGT
>JALZOM010000193.1 GCA_030913945.1 Actinomycetota bacterium | reverse complement strand
GCCCTGGGTGTTCGTTGTAGATGGCAAGGGGGCCGTGACCGCGAAGTTCGAGGGCGCGGTCAGCGTTCTGGAGCTCGATACCGCCCTCTCGAAACTGTAGAACCGGACGCTCTCACGCGCTTCTGTCGGCGTGCGCCCCTATTCGGATCGAACGGTTGCGAGATGCGCTAGCTCGCGTAATGCGGCTTCGACCTCCGTAGGCGCCGGTAGCCGTTCCAGGAACGCGTCGGCTTCGGCGCAGAGGCGATGGAGCAACTCCTCCGTGTACGCCCGCGCGCCCGAAGCCTCGACGAGCCGGATCAGCCGTTCCACGATCGGCTGGTCGAGCGACTTCCCGCCTCCCCAGTGCGCGAGGAAGAAGTCGCGCTCGGCCCCCTCGAGGGTGGCGACCGTGCGCGCGTAGAGAAGGTGATGCTTCCCCTCACGCACATCGGAGTCCACCGGCTTCCCGGTGCTGGAGCGGTCCCCGAACATCCCCAGCAGGTCGTCCCGCAGCTGAAAGGCCTCGCCCAGAGGCGCCCCGAAACGCGCCAGTCCTTCGATCAGCTCCGAAGACCCACCTCCGAGGGTCGCTCCGATCGTCAGCGGTTCCTCGACCGAGTAGCGCCCCGACTTCATGCGTGCGACCAGGCGGGCGTGTTCCTCCGTCGTGAGGGGGTCGGAGGCTGCGACGACGTCCAGGTACTGGCCGGCGATGACCTGCTGTCGCATCCGCGAGTAGGGGCGGAAGGCCTCAGCGAGGATCTCTGGCGTGAAGCCCGAGCCCATGATCATGTCGTCGGCGAGCACGAGCGCGAGGTCCCCCACCAGCAGGGCCACGTTCACCCCACGAAGAACGTGCACGGTGGGCTCCCCCCGCCGCTCGTCGGAGGCATCCATGATGTCGTCGTGAACGATCGCGAAGGTGTGGAGCAGCTCGAGGCTGGCGGCGGCGCGCACGATGGCCGGTCCGGGAGAGCCGCCGGCGGCGCGGTAGCCCCAATAGCAGAACGACGGGCGAAGCCGCTTACCCCCTGCCCGGATCAAACGGCGCATCTCTTCGATCAGGACCTCGGAGTGAGCCAGCTTCGCCATGCGGTCGTCCAACCATCGATCGATGTCATCATCGATCGCGTCCACGAGCTCGTTCGTGGTCGGAGAAAAGGCAACCATCACGACTACCCTAGACGTGTGTTGCGAAGAGCGGCCGCCGTCTTGTTGCCCATCGTCGCTCTTGCGGCGTGCGGGTCCGACGAGCCCCCTTCGGAGAGGACCGGGCGCACGATCATTGGGGTCATCGTGGCCATCGACGTCCGCACGATCGAGGATGTAGAGAGCTTCACGCTTCTCAACCGCGGGCGCGAGTACCTGATCCACGTGGATGAGCAGACGGAGTTCGCCTTCCCTCCCGGGCACTTGAACGAGCACCGCACGACGGCGGAGCCGGTTGAGGTAGTCACGGAGAAGCTCGATGACGGGCTCTACGCGCGGACGGTCGAAGACGCCGAGCAGTAGGCGTTCAACGGCTCGATCGAGAAGTTAGGTAAGTTCAGACCCGAAACCGCCCTAACGACCCCCATCAGGAGACGAAGTGGCCGACCCGGAACAGATCTATCAAGAGGTGCTCCAGGCGGAGCAGAGCAAGGGCTCCAGCGGCCCCGTGGCTGAGGGGCGGGCCAAGGCAGCGCGCGCCCGGGCGGAAGCCGGCTCGCCCCATCCGACGGAACCGAAGTGGTGGCCGGGGGGCCAGCCACACCTAGAGGGTGGCGACGCCGCCGAGGCTGCGCCGGAGGAGCCCGTCGAAGAGGAACCCGCGACGCAGGAGCAACCCGCGACGCAGGAGCAACCCGCTGCCGAAGAGCCCGCCGCCGAAGAGCAGCCCGCTGCCGAAGAGCCCGCTGCCGAAGAGCAGCCCGCGGCCGAGGCCCCCGCCGAGCAACCGGCGGCCCAGAGTGACGCCGCTCCCGAATCCCAGGCTGACCCCGAGTACGCGACCCCGGCCGCCCCGGCGGCTGGGGGAGGGACCAGCGCCGCGCCGGCCGGTGCCGTTGCGGCTCCCGCAGCGGCGGTCGCCACCGAACCTGATCACCGGCAGGTCGCCGGCGTCACGCACGGAACCCCGACCGGCAACCGCCTCCGACCGGAGGACGGAGTCTCGACGGAGGCGCAGTTCGAAGGGCAGCGAGCGATGTACGAGCGGCGGAAGTTGATCGACGAGCTCGTAGCAACGGGGGTTCCCGCAGCATCGGCCGCCGACACGGGACGCCAGCGCGCTCCGTGGCTGGCCATCCTCTATCTGATCATCCCGTTGCTCGTGGTCGGCTTCATCGTCACGAACTCCGAGGATGCCGAGCCCGCCGCCGAGCCTGCGCCCCAGGAGACGGACTCGGGAGGAGGCGACACCGGCGGAGGGGGAGCTGTGGCGTTGGTCGCCGAGGGCCTTGCCTTCGACCTCCAAACCATCGAGGTAACCGCGGGCGATCCGGCTCCCGTAGAGCTGGACAATCAGGACACGACGGTCCACAACATCGTGATCTTCGACGACCCTAAGGAGGCCTCCGGCGAGGAGCTCTTCACGAGCCCCGATGTCGACGCCGGGTCGGCCGAGAGCTTCGAGATCGATCCGCTCGACAAGGGCGAGTATTTCTTCCACTGCGGATATCACCCCCAGATGGCGGGGACGGTCGTTTCGAGCTGACCGCCGGACGCAGCCCCGTCCGGTAGGGATAGACTTGCTCGTGAAAGTTTTCACAAGCGGCGGTGACCCGCCAATCTAACGGGCCCCGCGGTCTAGGCTCGGCGAGCCCGTTCGTTGAGGGTGTGGCCGAAAGGGAGGTGCAGTGTCGACCGAGGTCGACGTTGCGATCGTCGGAGGAGGACCGTCCGGCGCCGCCGCGGCGCATCTCCTCGCGACCCGGGGCCATTCCGTTCTCGTGTGCGAGAAGAAGGCATTCCCGCGCGAGAAGACTTGCGGTGACGGACTTACGCCCCGCGCGGTCAAGGTGCTCGAGGAGATGGGCCTCGGCGATGAGCTAGCAATCTGGGAGCGCGTCGAAGGTTTGCGCGTGCATGCCGCCGGCAAAACCCTCGAGCTTCCGTTCCCGCAGCTACGGGACTGGCCCGATTACGGACTCGTCAAACCGCGCAAGGACCTGGATCGCATCGTCCTCGATAACGCGGAAGCCTCCGGAGCGAAGGTGCTTTACAAGACACAGGTGGTCGACCCGATCTTCGATCGCGGCATCTGCACCGGGTTCGTCGCGAAGCGCGATGGCGAGAACGAGACCGTGTCGGCCAAGTGGGTCATCTGCGGAGAGGGCGCCGCAACCACGTTCTCTCGTTCGCTGGGACGCGTGCGCGACGTCGACTACCCGATGGGTTTGGCGGTGCGCCAGTATTTCCGTTCGCCGATGGAACACTCCGGGTGGTTCGAGGCCTATCTCGATATCCGCTCGGCGGACGAGTCGCTCCCGGGATACGGGTGGGTCTTCCCGGTCGGCGACGGAACCGTGAACGCCGGCGTCGGTCTCCTCTCGACGTTCGGCGGCTGGCGCGATGTCAACCTGAACAACCTTCAGAAGGGCTTCATCGGGAGCTTGCCCGCCGAGTGGGATGTGAACTACGACACCGTCTGCTCGCTTCCGCGTGGGGGCCGGCTATTCATGGGTCAAAGCGTCTGGCCCCCGCACGGGCCCGGCTTCCTTCTGACCGGTGATGCCGCGGGGATGATCAACCCGTGCAACGGCGAGGGCATCGCCTACGCTTACGAGACCGGGCGCATAGCGGCGCGGCACATCGACGAGGCGCTTCGGAACGGGTCGTCACCTTCGCTGTCCGGCTATTCGGAAGAGCTCACGGAGACCTACGGCCCGTACTATCGGCTCGGTCGCAGATTCGTGAAGCTGATCGGCTACCCGGTTCTGATGGAGAAGCTGGTGTCGATGGGGATGAACTCCAAGACCGTCATGAGCTTCGCCCTCACCCTGCTGGCCAACCTCGAGGATTCGACAGCGCACAACGCCGAGCAAAAGGGATTCAAGTTCATGAAGAAACTCGCGGAGCTGAAACCGTGAGGCAAGCACGAGACAGAAGGCGATCTCGATGAATACGCCCGACTACCTACCCATCCTGTTCTTGCTCGTGCTCTCGACGATCTTCGCCGTCGGATCGATGCTGGCCGCTTCCAAGTTGTCGCCGCGGCGATGGACCTCTGCCAAGTTGCAGTCCTACGAGAGCGGGATCGTCCCCGAGAAGGACGTGGCGGGGGATCGCTTCCCGGTCAAGTTCTACCTGGTCGCGATGCTCTTCATCATCTTCGACATCGAAACCGCGTTTCTCTATCCGTGGGCCGTTGCGTACGACGAGCTCGGCCTCTTCGGCCTCGCCGAGATGGGTGTCTTCATAGCGATCCTGCTGGCGGCCTACGCCTACGTGTGGAAGCGAGGTGGTCTCGAATGGGTGGAGTGAGCGATGCTGTAGGCGCGAACTTCGTGACGACGCAGCTCGACAAACTGGTGAACTGGGCACGACGATCTTCATTGTGGCCTGCGACCTTCGGTCTCGCCTGCTGCGCGATCGAGATGATGGCGACAACCATGCCGCGCCACGATCTCGCGCGCTTCGGCATGGAGCGATTCAGCGCTTCCCCACGTCAGGCCGACCTGATGATCGTTGCAGGGCGCGTGTCCCAGAAGATGGCCCCCGTGCTGCGGCAGGTCTACGACCAGATGACCGAGCCGAAGTGGGTTATCTCGATGGGCGCTTGCGCGTCGACGGGCGGGGTGTTCAACAACTACGCCCTTATCCAGGGTGTCGACCAGATCGTGCCGGTCGACATCTACATACCCGGCTGTCCGCCTCGACCCGAGATGTTGATCGACGGGATCATGCTGTTGCACGAGCAGATCAAGAGCGGCAACTACGAGGCGAGGCGGGTAACCGCCTAGATGCGCTCCGGCTGGACCATGGCGGGAAACTGGAGAGAGCGCGCTCAAACCCTGAAGGACGAGGGCTGGTGGCTCGTCTCCTACTGCGGGTTGGACGCTCTCGGGCTCCGCGGGGGCTCTCGCTTCGAGGCCGTTGCCCAGTTCCGGCACGCGACCGAGGGACACCGTTGCATCCACGTAGTGGCCGAGGACGACCCGCCGACGATCCCCTCGATCACGGACCTCTGGCCCACCGCGAACTGGATGGAGCGGGAGGCCTACGACATGTTCGGGATCGTCTTCGAGGGACACCCCGCCCTCACGCGCATCCTTATGCCCGATGAGTGGGAGGGCTGGCCTCTGCGCAAGGACTACGGAGTCGGAAAGGTCACGGTCGAGTTCGTGCCGCAGCCTTTCCTGCAGATCGACGCTCCGGGACAGGCAAGTGAAACGGGTGGGGCGCAACGTGAGGTCGATCGCCTCGGACAGTCGGGGGCCCCGGAGCGGCATTGGGAACGCGGCGCCGCAAACACGGCGCACGAGGGATCCAGATGACCAGCGCCCAGGCGATCGACAAGCTCGAGCGCGACGGGCACGGCGCGTACGTCGAGTCCTACGACCCGGACGCCCAGCGCATGACCCTCAACATGGGTCCCGTCCACCCCGCCACCCACGGCGTTCTGCGACTGCTGCTCGAGCTCGACGGCGAAACCGTCATGAAGTGCGAGCCGATCATCGGCTACCTGCACACCGGCATGGAGAAGGAATGCGAGGACCAGAACTGGCGGCAGGCAGTGACGATCGTGACGCGCATGGATTACCTCGCTCAGTTCTCGAACGAGCTCGTTTACTCCCGCGCAGTGGACCGGTTGCTCGACATCGACGTCCCTCCGCGCGGTCGTTACATACGCGTGCTCATGACCGAGCTGAACCGGTTGTCATCGCACCTCGTTTGGTTCGGGACACAGGGACTGGACATGGGCGCGATGTCCGCCCTGTTCTACGGGTTCCGTGAGCGCGAGGTCATCCAGGACTTCAACGAGATGGTCACGGGGCTCCGCATGAACAACGGGTACATCATCCCTGGGGGCGTGTGGGAGGACCTTCCTGACGGATGGAAGCCGGCGGTCGAGAGCATCCTGGCCCTCATGACGCGGCGGATCGAGGAGTACGAGGAACTGCTGACCTTCAACCCGGTATTCCTCGAACGGACGCGAGGCGTGGGGGTCCTCAGCAAGGAGGTCGCTCTGGCTCTCGGTGCCACCGGACCGATTGCGCGCGCCTCCGGCATCGACCTCGACCTTCGTCGGGATGCTCCGTACGAGATCTACGACAAGCTCACCTTCGATGTCCCCACCCTGACCGAGGGAGATGTCTACGCCCGCTACCAAGTGCGGATGATCGAGATGCGCGAGTCCCTGAAGATCCTGCGTCAGGTGGTCGACGGGATGCCGGACGGCGACTACAAGAACATGGATCCGAAGCTCACGCCGCCGCCCCGTTCGGAACTGAACCGTTCGATGGAGGCCGTGATCCATCATTTCAAGCTGATGACGCAGGGTTACACGGTTCCGGAGGGCGAGGTCTACGAGGCCGTCGAGTCGCCGCGCGGCGAGCTCGGTTGCTACACCGTGTCCAGTGGGGGAACCGCTCCACATCGCGTCCACGTTCGCGACCCGTCTTTCGCCAACCTTCAGTTGCTTCCCCCGGCCGCGATAGGGGGCCTGGTGGCGGACCTCATCGCGGTGATCGCGTCGCTCGATCCCATCATGGGAGGGGTCGACCGGTGACGAACAAGAACTACGACCCGGCCAGATTGGGACGAGACCGGAGCGCCGCACCGGAGCCGGTCTTCTCTGACGAGCAAAGGAGCGTCGCGCTCGAGATCGTGGGGAAGTACCCGAACAAGCGATCGGCGGTGCTGCCGCTGCTGTTCCTGGTTCAGTCCATCGACGGGTACGTAAGCGAAGCGGGCATGCGCGAGGTTGGCCACATCCTGGAGTTGACCCCCGCCGAGGTGCTGGCGACCAGCAGCTTCTACACGATGCTGAAGAAGAGGCCGCAGGGGGACTACCTCGTCTCCGTTTGCCGCAATATCTCTTGCACCCACAGGGGGTCTCGCAAAGTCATCGCCGCGCTGGTCGATCATCTCGGGATCGAGCTCGACGAGACCACCGACGATGGACTCTTCACGATCGAGGCGGCCGAGTGCCTCGCGACCTGCGACGGCGCGCCGAGTATGCAGATCAGTTACGAAGACTTCTACGACGTGACCCCGCAGAGCGTCGTCGAACTCGTCGAGAGCCTCCGAGCAGGTGAAGCGGTGCGGAGCGTACGCGGCGAGCCGATCAAGAAGTCGCGCGAGATCTCGTACGAGATCGCTACGGCCGGACTCAGGGTTCCAGGGACCGCAGGCGACCATCAGGGTCGGACGATCGGGGGAGAAAGTCCTCGACCCGATACCGCGCCATCGTTCCGTCCGAAGGAAACGGGGGACGTCGATGGCTGAGGAAGCGTGCGTCGTCACTCGCCGGCTGCGCGAGTTTCCCGAGGATTCGTGGACCTCGAAGCGCGCTCTCGACGACGGAGCCTATGAGTCGGCCCGCAAGGCCACTACAACAATGGAACCGGACGAGTTGATCGAACTCGTGAAGAC
>JALZOM010000185.1 GCA_030913945.1 Actinomycetota bacterium | reverse complement strand
GAGTTGCGCAGCGCCAAGGGTGAAGCGTCGCGTTTGGCCGCCGATGTTTTTCCGGACCTCGCCGTTGGTTTGGTGCACGGGGACATGAAGAACGACGAGAAGGAGGCGGCGATGAGCGCGCTCCGCTCGGGCGAGACGCAGGTGCTGGTCGCAACCACGGTTATCGAGGTCGGGGTAGATGTGCCGAATGCCACGGTGATGCTTGTAGAGGACGCCGATCGCTTCGGTCTGGCCCAGCTTCACCAGCTACGCGGGCGGATCGGCCGCGGGGAACACGCGTCGTTCTGCGTCCTGGCGACGGACGTCGACCTATCGAAGGCCGACTCGGACGCGCCGACCCGGCTGGTGGCCGAACGCCTGGACGCACTGGTCGCCACGGGCGACGGGTTCAAGCTCGCCCTCGTCGATCTGAAGCAACGCGGCGAAGGACAATTGTTCGGGGCGCGTCAGTCGGGCATGCCCCAGCTGAAGATGACCAGAGTGCTAGAGCACCAGACGGAGGTCAAAGCCGCTCGTGACCTAGCGGTGCAGACGCTCGACGAGGACCCTGAGTTGAGGGCGTATGAGCACCAGTGGCTCGAGGCGGAGATGCGGGCGAGGTTCCCGGAAGACGCTCTGGACGTCGTCCAGTCCGGCTAGATCGCCCCGTGGCTTGGCACCGATTGCTGCGCGAGCTTGCTTCACGTTAACTTGAGAGGACCTGCCCACGATGGCTCGGGCAACCACTACCTCAATCGGGGAAGCACATGAGAGTAATCGCAGGCACGGCGAAGGGGCATCGGTTGAAGTCACCCACGGCGGGAACCCGACCGATGGCCGACCGCATGAAGGAGGCTCTCTTCTCCGCCCTCGGGGTAACGGACGGTTTCCGCGTGTTGGACCTGTACGCCGGCTCGGGGTCGCTCGGGATCGAAGCACTGTCGCGTGGAGCCGTAAGTGCGATCTTCGTAGAGACCGCTCGCGATGCGATCGTGAAGCTCGAGGGAAACGTGGAGGCAACCGGATTCGAGGACCGCTCGGAGATCGCGTGGAACGACGTGCGTTCGACCCTCAAGCGGGCCCCCGACGAGCGTATGGATCTGATCTTCGTTGATCCCCCCTACTCCATGTCGGCGTCGGATGTGAGGACCGATCTCGAGTTGATCGTGATGGAGGGCTGGCTTGCGGACAACGGGCGCGTGGTGCTCCAGCGTCCCGGGAAGGAAACACGGCTTGCCCCACTTGGGCTCGAGGTTTGCTGGGAACGAGATTACGGTCAATCGGCGCTCTACATCTTCTGCCACGAAGAAGAAGAGAGCTAGATGGCCAAGGCCTTGTGCCCCGGCTCCTTCGATCCCCCCACGAATGGACACATCGACGTCATCGAGCGTGGGGCGCGCTATTTCGATCAAGTGGTGGTCGCGGTGATCGCCAACCCATCGAAGCGGCCCATGTTCACGCTTGAGGAACGAGAGTCGATGTTGGCCGACGCGCTTGCCCACGTCGACAACGTAGACATCCAGTCCTTCGACGGGCTACTGGTGGATTTCGCTCGAGAGCGAGGCGTGAGCTTGATCATCAAGGGTCTGCGCGCCGTGTCGGATTTCGAGTACGAGTTGCAGATGGCTCAAATGAACGCGGCTCTCTCGCCGGGGCTCGACACTCTCTTTGTCAACGCCAAGCCCGCCTGGGCGTTCTTGTCCTCGAGCCTGGTGAAAGAAGTGGCGCGCTATGGCGGGTCAACCGAGGGTCTCGTCCCTCCCGGGGTCTCGAAAGCCCTCGAGGAGCACGCCCGGCGCTGACTCGCTCGTGGCGGGGCCCCCGGCTCACGGGTTAGAGTGGGAAATCCCTGTTGGGGCGGCGGTGGACGCCGCCGGTACCCGGTCGTAGAACCGGTGTGGCGATCTGGCGAACAGGGGTTGGGGAAGAGGAGTGAACCCATGGATCTCATCGAGCGGATCGACGAGCTGCAGGTGCTCATCGAGGAGGCTAAGTCGGTTCCGTTCTCCTCGAGCGCGGTCGTCGACAGGGACGAATTCCTCGAGCTCCTGGCCCAGCTGAAGCAGGTGGTGCCGGACGAGATCAGGCAAGCTCGATGGATGAGTCGCGATCGCGACGAGTTGCTCGCCCGAGCCCGCAAGGAAGCCGAGAGGATCTTGTCGGAGGCCCGCGAGCAACGGGATCGCCTCCTGTCGCGTACCGAGATCGTCCACACCGCCGAACGTCAGGCCGAGACTCTGATCGACGACGCCAAGGAGCAAGGCGCCAAGATGCGACTCGAGGCCGAGGATTACATCGATCAGAAACTCGCGGCGTTCGAGATCCTGCTCGACAAGACCCTCGGCTCCGTGACGCGCGGGCGCCAGCAGCTTCAGGGGCAGACCCCGACGACCACCCACCACGTCGAGATCACCGAGTCGCCCGAGGGGCCATTCGACGCCGCCGAGGTGGGGGAACCGGCGCTCTAGAGCCTGGCAAATACTGGCAAAAGAGGTCCCTCTGGTATCATCGTGGGCCGGAACGGAGCCACTTCAGCGTGGGCTCGCCCTTCGACATCGCCCTATCGGACTGGACTGCGCCCGTGTCACAACTAACCCATTCGGTGGCCGAGATCCTCGGCCGGCCGGGCGAATACCGGGATTTCACCGTGCGCGGCACCCTCGCCGGCGTACGGACTCCCCTCGCGCGGGTGGACGGGGCTCCCGTGACCGCCGATCTTCGCGCCGAGAGCGTCGTCGAAGGCATCCTCGTTACCGGCTCGGTCGACGCGATGGCCGTGCTCGAATGCGCTCGTTGTCTTACCGACTTCGAGACGGCGGTACCCCTCGAACGCGTCTGCGAATTGTTCCTCGCACCCGGACATGAGTTGCCCACCGACGAGGACGCCTACGAGATCTCGGGCCTCGAGATAGACCTCGAGCCGCTCCTCCGCGATGAGCTGGTGCTCGCTCTGCCGCTGAACCCCCTGTGCGCAACAGACTGTCGGGGTTTGTGTCCGCAATGTGGACAGAATTTCAATGAAGGAAGCTGCGACTGCACCGAGGACGATTCGGATCCTCGCTGGGCTGCTCTAGCCGTCATCCGCGAGCAGCTCGAGAAAACCCAAGGATAAGGAGGCAACCATGGCCGTCCCGAAGAGGCGAAAGACGAGATCTAAAGCCAGGATGCGGCGCGCACACTGGCGGGTGGAGGCTCCCACCTACGCCGCGTGTCCTCAGTGCCGGCAAGCCAAGATGCCTCACCGAGTTTGTTCGAACTGCGGCTACTACTCGGGGCGCCAGGTTGTCGAGACCGAGTAGCGATCCCGGCTTGTTGCAGGCGCTTGGGATACCGGCGAGGCCCGGATCCCTCGCCGAACTCGCCCTCACCCACCGATCCTTCGCCTTCGAGCAGCCCGAGACGACTCCACACAACGAACGGCTCGAGTTCCTCGGCGACGCGGTCCTCCAAGGGATAGTCACGGAATTCATCTACCGGAGCTATCCCGAGTTGCCCGAAGGCGAGATGGCGCGTCTGCGCGCTTCGGTCGTCGAGAAGAGGACTCTCGCCATCGTGGCGCGAGACGTCGGGCTGGGTCATCACCTTCGGTTGGGCAAGGGCGAGGAGGCATCGGGAGGTCGGGACAAGTCGTCCTTGCTCGCGGACGCCCTCGAAGCGCTGATCGGCGCCGCCTTCATCGAGCGGAACGGCCGCTTCCTCGAGGCCCTGGTCCCGGTCTTCGCCGAGCTGATCGAGGAAGTCGTAGCAGCCGGAGGGGGTCAGGATCCCAAGGGCGCGTTGCAGGAGAAGGTCGCACGCGACCTCGGCCTCCGTCCGAGCTACCGGGTTTCGTCCGCGGGCCCAGATCACGACAAACGCTTCACGGCACAAGTGTTGGTGGATGGCGAGGTCGTCGGCGAAGGGGTGGGTCGGAGCAAGAAGGAAGCCGAGCTACACGCTGCGCGGGAAGCGCTGGGCGGATGGAACGCACCCGTTCTGCCGGTCGGAGGGATGCGAAGTGCCTGAACTCCCCGAGATCGAGATCGTCCGGCGTGACCTCGAGAAAGAGGTCGTCGGCCGCCGCATCAAAGATGTCGAAGTGCGAACCGGCAGGAACGCGATGAAGATCATCAAACGCCACGGTCGTCGCAAGGAGTTCCAAGACCTTCTTACCGGCGCCAAGGTGGAATCCATCGATCGTCATGGCAAGTGGATCCTCTTGGAGCTCGACAACGACCGGGTGGCGGTGATCGATCTCGGCGATTCGGGGATCCTCGTGAAGACGAGCGCCTCGGACGTCATCGTGCCCCACACCCACATCGTCATCGGCTTCACGATCGGAGGACAGTTGCGGATCGTCGATCCGAAGCTGTCGGGCGAGATCTTCGTGACGACACCCGAAGACCTGAAGGGGATGGACGAGTACCAGGGATTCCTGATCGATCCGCTCGAGACACCGTTGGCGTGGCAGCGTTTCTCGGCCATGCTCGAGGATCGCAAGGAAGCCATGAAGAGGTTGCTGGCCGACCAGAACTTCGTCGTCGGACTGGGCGACCTGTATTCGGATGAGATCTTGTTCGCATCGGGGCTGCGATACGACCGCCCTTCGGACGAGCTGTCGTCCCAGGACGTCCGGAGGCTGTACCGGTCGTTGATGGAAACGCTTCAAGACGCGGTCAAAGCCCGCGGCACTTCACTGAAAGATACGCAGTTCACCGATCTCGGAGGTGTTTCCGGGCAGTACCAGTCGGAACTCAAGGTTTTCAAACGAGAAGGAGAATCGTGTCGCCGTTGCAGATCGTCGATCATCAAGGAGAGATTCGACGGCAAGGACACGTACTTCTGCCCGCAGTGCCAGTCGTGAGCTACCGGTCAACGAGGAGGATGACAGTTGGAAGATAAGACCCGAGTACACGTCTTCGTGGCCGGGGACCTCGATGGCGCGGAGTTTCGCGATGCAGTCGGGGCGAAGGCCCAGGAACTGGGCGTCACCGGTTGGGTGCGGCTCCTCTCCGACGGCAGGATCGAGGCAGTGCTCGAGGGCACCCGCGACGACGTCTACCGCGTGGTGGGCCTATGTCGTTCCGGCCCCAACGGGGCCAAGGTCGACGGGGTGCAGGTCGACCGCGAACCGCCCAAGAACGAGAAAGCCTTCAAGGTCAAATAGCAGACGCAACCTCGACGTAGACGCTCATACCCGGGCCCCTGTAACCCAAAATGCGGCCTCGTCGAAGGGGCCTTGTGTAGCCTGACGCGATGTTCGTAAGATCCTTGCGGTTGGCGGGTTTCAAGTCGTTCGCCGATCCCACGATCCTGGAGTTCCAGCCAGGAGTAAACGTCATCGTCGGCCCCAACGGCTCGGGGAAGTCCAACATCGCGGACGCTCTTTCCTGGGTCTTGGGATCCCAAGCGCCCGCCAGTCTCAGGGGTGGCTCGATGGAGGATGTGATCTTCGCGGGCTCGGAGGCCCGCCCCCGGCTTGGCGTGGCAGAGGTGGAACTCACGCTGGATAACTCCTCCAGGGTCTTACCGTTGGATCTAGCCGAGGTGACGATCAGTCGCTTCACGGACCGGAGCGGCCTCTCCGAGTACCGGATCAACGGTGCCGGATGCCGCTTGCTTGACATAACGGAACTGTTGTCGGACACGGGCGTCGGACGCAGTCTCCACACCCTCGTCGGTCAGGGTCAGCTCGAACAGGTCTTGCAGGCGCGCGCCGAGGATCGGCGGACCTTTATCGAGGAAGCGGCGCAGATCGGTAAGTACCGCCGCCGCAAAGATCGGGCACTGCGAAAGATCGAACGCGTGGACGACAACCTTGTGCGACTGAATGACGTTCTGTCGGAGCTCCGACGTTCGATCCGCCCGCTCAAACGTCAGGCCGGCGCGGCGTCGCAGTACTCGGAGTTGATGAACGAATTCGTCGAGGTGAAGCAGCGTCTTGCGGCAACTGAGATCCAGAGGCTCGCACTTCACGAGGCGGAGCTGGATCTCGAGGGAGCCACGCAACGCGGAGAGTTGCTTGCCGACGAGCTGGCCAGCATCCGAGCGCGGTTGGGCTCGGCGCTCGAAGGCCGGACCGCCCTGGGTCACGCGGCCGAAGCCTCACAGGACGTCGCCCACCGCCTCGGGCGTGCCACCGACCGGCTCGCGGGGTTGGGTCGGTTGGCGCATGAGCGGGCTGCTCGCATCCGCGCTCGTCTCGCCGCCGAGACCGAAGAGGGATACCGCGAGCGCATCCTCCTTTTCGAGCGTGACGTCCGGCGGTGGACTGCTGAGACCGAGGCTTTGGAAGAGGACCGGGCGCAGGCTTCGGAACGACGCGCCGCCGCCGCGGCCCTGACATCGCAGGCGCGCACCGCACTGGTGGACGCGGAGGCGGCCTTAGGGACCGCCAGGACGCGCGAGATCGAAGCCGCTCAGATGCTGGTCCGGGCCGAGGGCGCCGAAGCGGCGGGGCGCGCGACGATCGGATCGATAGAGGCGCGTGTTGATTCGGTGGTCGAACGTCGAACCGTGGCGGAACACGCGCTGACTCAGCATGGGACCGCGATCTCGAGTGCGGAACGCGAGGTGGCCGAGCTCGAACGCGAGTTGGATACCGGGACGGAGTCGGCAGCGGGTGCTGAGGCGCGACTCGAAGAAGAACGCATGCGGGCGGAGGCTCTGCGGGGGCGGTCGAATGCAACGTACGCGGGTCAGGCAGCTGCGCGCGCACGTGTGGAGGCATTGGATGAAGTCGCGGCCTTGTTCTCCGATCGACCTGAGATCGTCGCGCTGTTGTCAGGCCTACGCTCCGAGGCTCGACGTGCTCTCGAGACGGCGTCCCTGAGTGACGCGGAGGCGCGACGCGTTCTCAAGAAGGCCGAGGCCGCCATCGAGACCCACTGGCAGGCCGTCGCCCGCCTCGACGCGGAACTTCGCCGGTTAGACGCCCTGGCGTCGGGAGCCGCCGAGAGGCTGGGTGGTCTCCGACGGGACCACGACAAGAAAGAGATCGAGATAGCGGCCTTGAGCGACGAGCTCGCCCGCGGGCGTGACGCACTGGCGTCGGCAGAGCGTGCAGCAGTTGAGGAAAGGGCCGCGCTTCCAGCGGTCCAGGCCGGGCGCGATGAAGCCCGCTCCGAGCGCGAGCGAGTGGAACGGGTCGTCGGTGAGGCTCGTGCAGGTGAAGAGCGGGTGATGGTTGCCGCCAACGCAGCCGAGATCGAGGCGCGCGGAGCCGAGGAGCGGGCCCTCGGAGCCCGGCTCAGGTTCGAGGAGGCCGAGGCCGGGATGGCGGACGCCCAGCGCGCTCTGGAGGGACTGGCGGAATTGCGCTCGAGCCTGCAGGCTGCCTGCGCGAGGGCGGAGACTCTGGCCGAGACCGCCGCCGCTGGCGCGATCCAAGGGCGAGTGTGGACGAGCCACGCCGAGGAGGCCGCGGCCGCAGCTCGCAGGCGCGCCCGGGCATCCGATGAAGCCCTGTCAGGGATGCGTGAGCGCGAAAGGCATCTTGAGAAGAACCTGACGAACGCTACGACGCGCCGGAACGAGGTCGCGGTCAAGGGCGCCGAGTTGCGCGCCCGGGCCGAAGCGCTCGGCGAGCGGGCCATGGAGGAGTGGGGGCTATCCCACTCGGACCTCATGAACGCCGAACCTCTCGATGAGGCCATCGAACCCGAGGCTCACGAGCGGATGGGCGAGCTCGAACGACAGATGAAACGGCTGGGTCCCGTCAACCCGAACGCCGCCACGGAGTATGCAGAGGTCTCCGAGCGCGAAACCTTCCTCGTCGACCAGATCGACGACCTGAAATCATCGAAGCGGGACCTGATGAAGATCGTTCACGAGGTCGACGACACGATCGTCTCGGTTTTCGAGTCGGCCTTCGACGACGTCGCGCGTGAGTTCGAGTCGGTTGTCGGCCGGCTGTTCCCCGGTGGCGCGGGGAAGTTGAGTTTGAGCGATCCGGATGACCTCTTGAGCAGCGGCATCGAGATCGAGGCTCGGCCCCCCGGGAAGAACGTGAAGAAGCTGTCGTTGTTGTCGGGTGGCGAGCGGTCCCTCGTTGCGCTCGCATTCCTGTTTGCCATCTTCAGGGCGCGACCGTCTCCGTTCTATCTCCTGGATGAGGTCGAGGCCGCCTTGGACGACATCAACCTCCAACGTTTCCTTGGTCTCGTCGGCGAGCTCGAGGAGCGCGCTCAGATCCTGATCGTCACCCATCAGAAGCGGACCATGGAGGCAGCCGACGTGCTCTATGGGGTTTCGATGGCGCGCGACGGCGTTTCGCAGGTCGTAGCCAAGAAGATGGATCGGGATGATTCGCCGCTGGATCGAGCCATCGGCGTGGATCGCGTGGTCGACCTGTCCGAAAGCGGCACTCCCGGCGTCGTTTAGCCTACGTGCATGCCTGAAGGGATCATTCCTGAACTTCTGATCGTCTTCGCGCTGGTCCTCCTTATCGCCGGCGTGGTCGTGGCGACCAGGCGCCGCCCGAAACGGGAGGGGGTCGCCACCAAGGAGGATCTCGAGGCGGTCGAGGCCGCAGTCGAGACGAAGGCCGAACCGGAGCGAACCACACAAGACGTGGTCGAGGCCCCCGCTTCGGTCACGGCGGAGCCGGCTGCGCGCTCGACCCTCAGGGAGAGGCTGGGCAAGAGCCGGAAGTTCTTGGGCGACCGGCTGGCCGACGCCTTCCGCGGAGCCCCGGATGACGACACCTGGGACGACGTCGAAGCCGCTCTGATCCAGGCCGATGTCGGCGTCGGGGCGGCGACGAAGATCGTGGCCGACCTACGAAGCAAGGCGCGCGAGCGCAAGGTGACGGAGGCCGGAGAGGTGCGATCGTTGCTGGGCGAGCAGTTGGTCGAGCTGTTCGATACCGACCGGGATCGAGCGCTGGGTTTCGCCTCGGATGGCCCCACGGTGTGGCTGGTCGTCGGGGTGAACGGCACGGGCAAGACGACGACGATCGGCAAGCTGGCGCGCGATCTGTCGGAACGGGGTCGCTCCGTTGCACTGGCCGCGGCGGACACGTTCAGAGCGGCTGCAGACGAGCAACTCGGCATCTGGGCCGGGCGCACCGGCGCCGTGCTGATCAAGCACCAGCCCGGGGCCGACCCGGGGGCGGTTGCCTACGACGCCCTCCAACACGTGCGTGCGAAGGGGGTAGACGTGCTGATCGTTGACACCGCGGGCCGGCTGCATACCAAGACGCCTCTCATGGACGAGTTGGGGAAGGTTCGTCAGGTCATCGAGAAGGAGAGTCGCGTCCAGGAGTCACTTCTCGTGATCGATGCGACGGCCGGCCAGAACGGTCTGGTGCAGGCGCGCGAGTTCGCGGAGGCGACCGGAGTGACGGGGATCGTTCTCACGAAGCTCGACGGCACTGCGAAGGGCGGGATCGCTCTGGCGATCGAGACCGAGCTGGGCATCCCCATCAAGTTGATCGGCGTGGGCGAGGGACTCGAGGACCTCGAGCCCTTCGATCCCAAGACATACGTCGACGCCCTGCTCACCTAGAGGTGCTCGGTAGAACCCGCCACCGGAGAGCATCCCCGGACGCGCCGGACGATCGCCGTCGCGTTCTGTTCCGCGCCGCAGCCCTGATCCCGGGCTACATCGTCTATCGCCTTCAAGGAGACGATCGCCTGACCCGCGGCCTCCTGATGGGCGCGGGAGTGGTTTGATCCTCTGGGGCTCCATCGACGCTTTCTTCCTTGCACGCCGCAACCTGAGCGGCTACTTCATCGCCGACCGGGGGCGCGCCAGGACCTTTCAATACGTTCTGATCGCGGTCGGAGGGTCATGGCTCTGGCCGGCCTGGTCGTCGGGTGAGGTAGAACCCGTGGACCTCTGCGAGCCATAACCTAGGAGCATGTTCGACACCCTGACCGGCCGGCTCGACGACATCTTCACTCGGCTCCGTGGGCGCGGCCGCCTGAACGAGAAGCAGGTCGATGAGGTCCTGCGCGAGATCCGTCTCGCCCTCCTCGAGGCCGACGTCTCGCTCAAGGTCGTCAAGGCATTCGTGAAAGACGTGAAGGAGCGAGCCGAGGGGGCCGAGATCCACAAGAGCCTCACTCCGGCGCAACAGGTGATCAAGCTGGTGAGCGCCGCTTTGATCGACGTTCTGGGTCATGAAGCAGTGGGTCTCGAGCATTCGTCGCGTCCGCCGCGCGTTCTTCTCATCGCGGGACTTCAAGGCTCTGGTAAGACCACTGCGGCAGCAAAGCTCGCCCGGCTCATGAAGAGCGACGGTCGTCGTCCGCTGCTGGCCGCCTGCGACCTGAGGCGACCCGCCGCAGTGAGGCAGCTCCAGCTGCTGGGGGAGCAGGTTGGGGTACCCGTGTACGCGGAAGAGGGCGCGCCCGATCCCGTAGCGGTGGCCGGCAACGCCTGGGCCCACTCGCGAGAGGAGGGTTTCTCCGACCTCATCGTGGACACCGCCGGTCGGATGCACGTGGACGTAGAGCTGATGGCCGAGCTCGGAAGCGTGGCCAAGAGAGTGGATCCAACCGAGATCCTGCTGGTGTGCGATGCGATGACCGGTCAGGATGCGGTCAACGTGGCGGAATCCTTCATGGACGAGGTTGACGTCACCGGGGTGATACTCACCAAGCTCGACGGCGATGCCCGCGGAGGAGCTGCGCTCTCGATGGCCTACGTCACGGGGCGCCCGATCAAGTTCGTCGGAGTAGGCGAGAAGCTCGGCGATCTCGAGCCCTTCCACCCCGACAGGATGGTCTCTCGCATCCTCGGGATGGGCGACGTGCTCACGCTGATCGAGAAGGCCGAGAGCGTGTTCGATGAGAACGAGGCCATGGCCATGGAGGAGAAGCTCCGCAAGGCGGAGTTCACCTTCGACGACTTCCTCAGCCAACTCCAAGCACTGCGCAAGATGGGCCCGATGTCGCAGGTTCTCGGCATGATGCCAGGCATGGGAAAGCTCCCCATCGGCGGAGACGAGGTCGAGGCGCAGTTGCCGCGGGTCGAGGCGATCATCCGCTCGATGACCTCGCAGGAGCGCAACGATCCGGCGATGATCAAGGGCAGCCGCCGGTCACGTATCGCGCGAGGCTCCGGCACATCCGTACAAGAGGTCAACAAGCTCGTGAAGCAGTTCGACGAGGTGAAGAAGCTCATGAAGATGATGTCCGGAGGAAAAGGCGGGCGGCCGCGCCTCCCCAAGGGGTTCAAGCTACCTCCCGGAGTTGGCATCTGACCTGCTAAAATCGTTCGTCTGGGTCGGCCGGCCACTCGGCCACGACCTCACGAGATACACGCCCTGGAGAAAGAGAGAACATGGTCAAGATCAGGCTGATGCGCGTAGGCAAACGGAAGCAGCCGTCTTACCGCGTGGTGGTAGCGGACTCCCGGAGCCCTCGCGACGGCAGGATCATCGAGGCCATCGGTCACTACCATCCCCGGCAGGACCCTTCCGAGATCGTCATCCAGAACGAGCGGGCCGTGTACTGGCTGGGCAAGGGGGCGCAGCCGTCGGACTCCGTTCGCAAGCTGCTCACGATCTCCGGGGCCTGGAGCGAGTTCACGGGCGAAGCACCCCCCGCCGCTGTGGCGGCCCCGCCCAAAGCCACACCGGCTGCATCCGTGAAGGCGACCCCGGCCGCGTCGGTCGATGCGGCCGACGACGCTTCGGATGATGCCGAGCCCCTAGCTGAGCTGCCGGAGGCAGAGGATCAGGCGGCGGCCGCGCCCCACGCCGACGCCGACAGCGAGAGCAGGTAGCGATGTCCCGGGCGATGCTCGAGTACATCACTCCGTGGTTGGTCGATCACCCCGAGGAGATCGAGATCGCTGAAGTGGAGGGGGAACGGGGAGGCATCGTCCTCGAGCTCAGCGTTCACGAAGATGACGTGGGCAAGATCATCGGCAAGCGAGGGAGGATCGTGCGTTCCCTACGCACCCTTGCCAAGGCCGCCGGCCAGCGCGACAAGCAGAACGTTATGGTCGAGGTGGTCGACTAACCCGGCGACGGGTGGCGATGTGAACGAAGTCCCTGAACGCTTTCTAGCCGCCGAGGTCGGGAAACCTCACGGATTGCGCGGGCACGTGTTCGTCCTGCGCCTCTCGGATGACCCGCAGCGGTTCCAGCCGGGAGCAAGCCTACTGACGGCAGGCGGCAACACGATCACCGTTGTCGACGCGAGGCAACACGGAGACCGGTTCGTGGTCGCGTTCGATGGTTACGAGACCCGCGAGGCCGCGGAGACCCTACGGGGGCCGCTCTACATCGATGCAGCCCAGGCGCGAAGTCTCGATCAGGACGAGTATTGGGAGCATGACCTCGTCGGCTGCTCTGCGTGGACGGTGGCGGAGGTCGAGATCGGCACGATCGCGCGGGTGATCAACGGACCGGCGCAGGATCTGCTTGCGCTCGACACTCCGGCCGGGGAACGTCTCGTTCCGTTAGTGAAGGAGATCGTCCTCGAGGTCGACATGGATAGGCGTCGAGTGATCCTCGACCCGCCCGATGGACTCCTCGATTGAAGATCGACGTCGTCACATTGTTCCCGGCGTTCTTCGAATCGCCTCTGCAGGTGAGCCTTCTGGGCAAAGCGATCGGGTCGGGGGCCATCGAGGTGGCATTGCACGACCTTAGGCGGTGGGGTTTGGGCAAGCATCGTTCGGTGGACGATGAGCCGTATGGCGGCGGCGCCGGCATGGTGATGAGACCGGAACCTCTGTTCGCCGCGACCGAGGCCTTGCGCGCCGAAGACTCCACGGTCATCTTGTTGTCGCCGCGGGGGAGACGCCTCGATCAGCCGGCGGTTGTCGGGTTGAGTCATCTCCCGCACCTCGTCTTGCTGTGCGGCAGATATGAAGGCGTCGACGAGCGCGTGAGCGAGCATGCCGTGGATCTCGAGCTATCGATCGGGGACTACGTGCTGGCCGGCGGGGAGGTGGCTGCCCTCGTCCTGATCGAGACGTTGTCTCGTCTCACTCCAGGGGTCCTCGGCAATGCCGACTCGCTCACCAGAGAGTCGCACTCGGATCGGCTGCTCGAGCATCCCCAATACACGCGCCCCGCGGACTTCAGAGGGTGGAACGTGCCCGAGGTTCTGCTGTCCGGGGACCACTCCGCAGTGGAGCGATGGCGCGATGACGAGGCCCTGCGCCTCACGGCCGAACGACGCCCGGATCTCATCGAGTGATGCCGCCGACCCCCTCAAATGCCCACGAACTCGGACAAAGCGCCGAATGATTCCTCGCAATCCAGGCGCGGATATCCCATAACCACTAGCCAACGCCGCCCGCCCTCAGTAGCGTCTTGAAGGAGAGTCGTCGAGGGAAAAACAGGGAGGCAACGGGTGGATCTATTCGAGACGTCACGGCGCGAGAAGCGTCAGAGCTTCGTCGTAGCCATCGCTCTAGCGGTGGCCGTATCGCTGTTGGCAGCACCGGCCGTTCAGGCCGCGATCCAGAGGGTCAAGCTGGCGGGTGGAACCGCCACGGCAAAGATCAAGGACACGGGTGGCGGAACGATCGATGCCAAGAGGGTCCCTCCTATGGGCCTGTTCGACGCCCCAGGAAGCAGCGGAGCCATCGCGGTTCGGAACTTCGCGGGCGGCGGCGGCTTCATCGGAGCCCTCGACTGTGGCACCAGCCCGGCCGAGCCTCAGGCTGAATTTTTCGTGGCCCAGCCGGGCAGCATTATCACCGGGATCATCCTCGGAGGGACCGACGCCAAGGCGACGATCTTCTCGGATGCCATCGCGGGCGGCGCGCTTCCCCTAATGAGGCTGCGGGCCAACGCGAACCACCCGAACGAGTTCGTAGGCCTGGGCAACGGCCTCACGCTGACGGATGCTCTGACGGTTCGGTGCGCCGGCGAGACGGGGCCGGACGGAGACGGTCAGGTAATCCTCCTCGGCCAGTAACGAGAACCAGTACTCCTGGCGGGGCGCCCTTTGGCTGGGCGCCCCGCTGCGCGTGGGACGCTAGGGGAGCGAGCGGACGGAAGGTGTGGGTTGAACACGAGCGACGGCGGACCTAGGTGACGTCCACGTCTTATCGCGCCACGAGAGCGGCGCTGGGCGTGGCCGCGCTGTGCGTGTTCGCCGCAGCACTCGCGCTTACCTGGATGTTCCTGCACGGAGGCTTCGTTTCCGGACGGCCCGTTAGGGCCGTCTTTTCATCTCCGGGAGTAGGACAACAGTTGCCCGTTGGCGGCGACATCAAGGTTCGCGGTGTGCTGGTCGGGTCGATCTCCGACATCGTGCTCTCGAAGACCGGTAACGCAGTGGTCGAGTTCCGGCTCGATGAAGGCGTGGAGCTTCCCAGCGACACGCGTGCCGAGATCAGGTCGAAGACCGTCTTCGGCCAGAAGTGGCTCGAGTTGATCCCCGCACCGGATTCGACGGCGGCCCTTCTCGCCGCCGGAAGCTTTATCCCGGATGAGCTCACGGTCGAACCGGTGGAGCTCGAACGATCCCTCGAGCTGGGGCACGAGCTCTTGTCGCGCGTCCCGTTGAGAGACCTAACCACCGTCTTCCGCACCCTGGCGGAAGGCTTCTCGGGGCAGGAGGGAGACGCGCGGAACGCGCTGGACCGAGGATTGGTCGCGCTCCGCGCGGTCAACTCCCGAGCGGATGAGCTGGACACGAGTCTCCGGCAGCTGCGCGAATTCTCGGGGTGGTTGAACGAGAACGACGCGAACCTCCTCGCGTTCCTTGACGCGTTCGATAGGTCGAACCGGGCGCTAGTGGGAGCGGCTCCGGAGTTCACGAGCTCGTTGGACTCGGTGTCGGTGTTCTTGAACGACCTGGCGAGCTTCCAGGCCCGTAACGAAGGAAACTTGGGGAGACTCGCCGAGGGGGGGGCGACTGTTGCGGAACTCCTGCGGGCTAACAGGGCAGAACTCGTCGACATCATCGTGCAGTTGCAGGCGTTCACCACCGTCTGGAACTCGGGGTTGAGGCAGCCATGCGACGGGCCCTTCGAG
>JALZOM010000182.1 GCA_030913945.1 Actinomycetota bacterium | reverse complement strand
GTCCCCCATCGGTGGACCGCTGCAGCGTTCCACCGAATGGGACCTGGTTGTAGAAGAGATACACCTCGTTCTCGCCGTGAGCTTCCAACCACTGCCGGTCGACCAGAGGCACGGCGGCCGATGAGGGGGACGATTCGAAGGTTCGCCCGCCGTCCACCGACCTTCCGGTTGAGAAGTTCAACAGGGCCTCCAACCCGGTGTAAGCGAGGTTGTAGTGACCTTGATCGTTCTTCTTCGGCGATACCGCGATCTCGCAGTCGCCACCTCCCGAGATCGCGATCCGTCCCTCGGGAGGCTCGCCAAGGACCCGGAAGGTGTCCCCGCCGTCCTCCGACTTCTGCGCGTAGTCGGCGGTGCGCGAGGCGCCGAACGGACCGCACGTGTAGAGGTTTCCGCCCTTGTCGATGCGCAACGACGGCTCCGCAACGTCTCTCTGAGGGTCGACGGTCACTATCGGCATGAATCTGAGGCCCCGCGAGGGGCTCTTTCGGGGCAGCCTCTCGGTTGCTTTCGATGTGGAGTTCAAGAAGATCTTCCCGATGTAGGGCTGGGGGGTGGCGTTAGAGAACGCGCACGCCACGATCCTGTACTTCCCCGGCTCGGGATTCTGGAGCAGGGCCGTCTCCCGGGCCTCGCCGCCGTCCGACGAAGCGAGCGTCTGACCCCCCTTACGGATCAGTAGGGCGAGGTCGTTAGTGGCCACGGTCGGCGTCGCTGGGTCCCAATCGATCCGTGCCACCAGCTGCGCGTTATGGGTGGAATAGAAGTTGCCACCCGTACCTTTGACATCAAGCACGAAGATGTCGGCATTAACATCTTGCTCGCACGTTTCGGTGGGAGAGCCGGTTCCGGGGGGCACCTCGCCCTCGTAGGAGAGGGAGACCGATCCCTCATCTTTGGCTGTGGCTGTCCCCGAGCCCGGCTCCGCGCCCAGAGCCTTCCCGCCCGCCGGTCCCCCTGGTCCCAACAACCCAACCGCAAGACCAACAACGCATAGCGTCATCAGGTGTGCTCGCCGCATGACCGCCCCCTCTGAGTGGCTTCCCCGTCCTCTGCGGATACTACGGTTCACGCAGGATCGGCGTTCGGCCCCGCGTCGGCGCGCCGTTCCGAGGTTGCCTCGGGGGGTAGGAAACAAAATGAGCCGAGAAAGCGTCCCTATATGTGGCCGCGCGAGCCACAATGGGGTGAAGAGGTGACGGGATGGAGAGACAGAGACCAGAAGACGACGAAACCGCGGCCTCTGTGGCGCGCTGGGGTTTCGCGGCTCTCGTAGCTTTCGCTGCGTTGGTTGGCACGTTTGCACTGGCGGCGATGTTCGTGATCACGTTCGAGATGCCCGATTGGCTCCAATGGGTGCTCGGGATCGGGTTGCCGCTCGGGGCAGCCATTCTCGCCTGGCTGATCGCCTCCGCTCTCACCTCCGCATCGCACAAGCGGGGCTGATAGCTCCACCGCCCGGTGGCCTGCCCGCTATCGTTCGCCTGCCATCGCCATCGAGACTCTTTGGAGGCGCACGATGTGGGTGTTCCCCCTGGCCGCCGCAATGGTCAGCGGCATCTTCGGCTGGATCCTGTTGCGGCAGTGGTGGACTCGGCGTAGACCACATCAGATCGCGTGGGCTGTGGCGCTCGCAATGTTCGGCACCGCATCTCTAGCCGCAGCAGCCGGCTTGCTCGTCGGCTGGAGCGGCGGGTGGTTCCGTACCTACTACCTATTCGGGGCCGTCATCAACGTCCCCGTCCTAGGCTTGGGCACGACGTATCTGCTGGCGTCCCGACGATGGGCGAACGTAGCGGCCGTCGTTGTCGTGGGGTTCTCGGCGCTGGCGATCGTGGTCGTCTTCTCGACTTCGCTGCTTCCCCGCGCCGGCGCGGAACTGGCCGGTCACGACATCCCCCACGGATCCGCCGTGATGCCAGTTGCGGTCCGGACGATGGCCCGGTACTACTCGTTCGTGGGCTTCGTAGTGGTCGTCGGTGGTGCATTGTGGTCTTCGCGCCGCCTCCGCCGTCAGGGTGCCGAGCACCTGCGCGCGATCGCAACGGCCAACCTGTGGATCGCGGCCGGCACGCTCGTCGTTGCTCTCGGCAGCGGCTTTGCTTTCTACGGGGAGGGTTGGCCTTTTTCGATCGGGCTGCTAGCGGGCGTCTCGCTCATGTTCTGGGGGTTCTTGAGGACGCGCGTCGATGGTGCGTCGGAGCGCCACCAGGTGCCCGAGTCGCTGCTCAGAGAAGGTTGGTACCTGATGAGCACGACCGGATTGGAGCGAGAACTGGCTCAGTTCCGCCATCCTCAAGGTGAGCACCGCTCGTCGGGCGTTGTTCCGCTCAGCATCGAAGAGGCACTCGCGTTCAAGCATGCCGGGAATATGCCCGATGCGGACGGTCGATGGCTGCGACTCGTTCTGCATGTCGGAGATACCACTGCACTGGAGGATCTGAACGAGAGAAGGCTCCTCTTCGAGCCAGACCTTCACGAGCCTCCGGATTGGAGGCAACCGGGATCCAAGCCCGTGAACGTCGTTCCCCTACGGAGCTCGCCTGTGGGCCCCCCGGTGGCACCGAAACCCTGGTGGGAGGAGCCCGGGATCAGGGAGCTCGAGGAGGAGTGGCGAGAGAAGGGGACCGTCGCGGGGCTACCGGTACCCGAGGAGTACCGGGGCTTCGTGTTCAAGACGGTGCTGGCCCTGCAGGCGGCCGGTGACCCGGTGACAGCAGAAAGGGTTGCGGACTCGATCCAGCGATGGCTTTCGCCGGCGGACGCCGCACGGATACGCGCCGCTCTTCTCGACCCAAGCTAAGCGACCTTCCCCCACCCCCCGGGGGTGTCCCGCACGGGCGATCTGGGTAGGAACTACGGAGCAAGTTTTCGCTATATGAGGAGGTTCCATGTCGACAATAGAAGAGTCGATCGACGTCCAGGTTCCCGTTAGCACCGCGTACAACCAGTGGACGCAGTTCGAGACGTTCCCGCAGTTCATGGGAGGCGTCCAGGAGGTTCGCCAGCTCGACGACCAACGTCTGTACTGGGTCGCCGAGATCGCCGGCCAGAAGCGCGAATGGGAAGCCAAGATCACCGAGCAGAACCCCGACGAGCGCATCGCATGGACCAGCACGGGGGGGGCCTTGCACGCAGGCGTCGTGACGTTCCATCGCATCGATGACGACCAGTCTCGTGTGATGCTTCAGATGGAGTTCGAGCCAGAGGACTTCAAGGAGAAGGCTGCCGACGCACTTGGTCTCGTAAAGAGCCGAGTAAAGGGTGACCTCAAGAAGTTCAAGGGCTTCATCGAGAAGCGTGACTCGGAGACGGGTGAGTGGCGAGGCGAGGTCCAGCAAGGCCGGGTCTAACCCGTTAGAGACATCTGTGACATCGAGCGCCGGCCCCCGTGGTCGGCGCTTTTCGTTGGCCAACGAGCTTTCCCACGTTCGCCAGAACGGACAAGGGCGCGCCGCGGAGAGGCGGGATAGGTTGACGGCTAAGCGTTCCGGACCCCCTGGAGGTCCGATCGTCTGCGACCTATCACGAGGTGAGAGACATGGGCGAAGAGCGATCCCTGATCGATCGTCATCGAGCGGTAATGCCATCTTGGGTGGCGCTGTACTACGACGAACCGATCGCTCTGGAGCGTGGTGACGGACGTGACGTATGGGATTCAGAAGGCCGTCAGTATCTGGATTTCTTCGGGGGCATCCTCACGACGATGACTGCGCATGCTCTCCCCGAGGTCGTAGAGGCCGTGCGAGAGCAAGCGGGAAAAATCATTCACTCCTCGACGCTGTATCTGATCGAGCCAGCCGTCGAGCTCGCGGAGAAGATGGTGGAGCTGGCGCCGATGGAAGATGCCAAGGTTTTCTTCGCGACATCTGGCACCGAGGCAAACGAGGCTGCGCTGCTGCTCGCTACCACCTATCGCCGATCGAACCAGATCCTCGCGCTGCGCAACAGTTACCACGGCCGCTCTTTCACCGCCGTATCCGTCACGGGCATACGCGGATGGTCGGCGTCGAGCTTGTCGCCGGTCCAGGTCAGTTACGTCCACAATGGCTATCGCTACCGGAGCCCGTTCGGACATTTGAGCGATCCGGACTTCATCGCCGCCTGCGCCGACGATCTACGCAACATCATCGAGACCACCACCGCTGGAGATGTGGCGTGCATGATCGCCGAACCGATCCAGGGTGTGGGTGGTTTCCTCACCCCACCTGACGGGTTCTTCGCTCCTATGAAGGCCATCCTGGATGAGTACGAGATCCCATTCATCTCGGACGAGGTCCAGACGGGATGGGGACGCACGGGCGATCACTTCTGGGGGATCCAGGCGCACGACGTGACGCCGGACATCATCACTTTCGCCAAGGGGATCGGGAATGGATTGTCGATCGGAGGCGTGATCGCGCGCGCCGACATCATGGATTCAGTCAACGCGAACTCGATCTCGACTTTCGGAGGAAACCCCCTGTCGACCGCCGGTGCGCTGGCGAACTTGAAGTACGCGCTGGATCACGATTTGCAGACGAACTCCAAGAAAGTTGGCGAGCACCTGATCGGGGGCCTGAGGGACCTGCAGGAGAGGTTCCCGATGATCGGCGACGTACGCGGGAAAGGGTTGATGATCGGCATCGAGCTCGTGAAGCCCGGAACGGAGAGGGTGCCGAACCTCGAAGCGACGGCGGGCTTGATGGAAGAGACCCGCAAGCGGGGTCTCTTGATCGGCAAGGGGGGCGTCTACGGCAGCGTCGTCCGGATGGCTCCGCCGATGACGGTCACGCTCGAGGAAGCCGACCAGGCTCTTGCCATCATGGGTGAGGCGTGCGAGGTGGTTCAGGGAGCGGACCGATGAAGCGGATCGGTCACTGGGTCGACGGCCGAGAGCACGGTGACAAAGCTGAACGTCTCGGCGACGTATACAACCCCGCTACCGGTGAAGTGACTGCGCAAGTGGCGCTCGCGACCGCGGTGGAAGTGGATTCTGCGGTCGCCTCTGCTCATCGGGCGTTCGAGACATGGAGAGAAGTGCCGCTCGCTCAGCGGGCTCGCATCTTCTTTTCGTTCCGCGAACTGCTTGAAGCGAACAAAGACGAGCTGGCCGGCATCATCACCAGCGAACACGGCAAGGTCCTGTCCGATGCGGCCGGCGAGGTAGCGCGCGGCCAAGAAGTCGTTGAGTTCGCGTGCGGTATCCCGCACCTGTTAAAGGGTGAGTTCTCGGAGAACGTTTCGCAAAATGTGGATAGCTACTCCATACGGCAGCCTGTCGGGGTCGTGGCGGGCATCACGCCGTTCAATTTTCCCGCCATGGTTCCGATGTGGATGTACCCGGTCGCGATCGCGTGCGGTAACACGTTCGTCCTTAAGCCATCCGAGAAGGATCCCTCCGCGGCGAACTTCATGGCCGCCCTTTTCAAGGAGGCCGGGCTGCCCGACGGAGTCTTCAATGTCGTCCATGGCGACAAGGTCGCCGTCGACCGATTGCTCGAGCATCCGGACGTGGCTGCCATCAGCTCGGTCGGTTCAACTCCGGTTGCCCGTTACATCTACGAAACCGCTGCCTCGAGCGGTAAGCGAGTGCAAGCTCTCGGCGGCGCCAAAAACCACATGCTCGTGCTCCCCGATGCGGATATGGATCTCGCGGCTGATTCCGTAGTGGGAGCCGCCTTCGGATCGGCCGGTCAACGCTGCATGGCGATCTCGGCTGTCGTCGCAGTGGGTGACGCCGGGGACGCAGTGCGGCAGAAGGTACACGAACGCGTTGTCGCCTTGAGGGTGGGGCCTGGTTCCGATCCAGGAGCTGAGATGGGCCCACTAGTAACGGGGGAGCATCGCAACAAGGTGCTTTCGTACGTTGAAGCGGGATTGCGCGAGGGAGCAGACCTCGCGATCGACGGGCGCGACATCAGAGTGCAGGACCACGAGGATGGCTTCTTCCTTGGCCCATGTCTCTTCGACCACGTTCGCCCTGAGATGTCGATCTACAAAGACGAGATCTTCGGACCAGTGCTGGTGATGGTCCGCGCTGAAAGCTACGACGAGGCGATCCGGCTACTGAACGCAAACCCATACGGGAACGGCACGGCGATCTTCACTAACGATGGGGGGGCCGCGCGGAAGTTCCAGCACGAGGTCGAAGTCGGCATGGTGGGGGTCAACGTTCCGATCCCGGTCCCGATGGCGTTCTTCTCGTTCGGCGGCTGGAAGGACTCGCTGTTCGGGGATTCTCACGTCCATGGACGGGAGGGAGTGAACTTCTACACGAGGGGCAAGGTCGTGACGAGCCGCTGGCCGGACCCCAGCCTCCGGGGCGTGAACCTGGGCTTCCCCCAGAACTAGGGGGGCCGGGGAGCCTGACCCTGGCCGCTACATCTCGCAGCCCTTCGATGGTGTCGCTGATCCCCGGCAGTATCGCCCCGGTCACGACAACTCCGTTTCCGAACCTCACGAGAACGCCTCGAGACGGCCCTGGGACCGGATGTCGCTCGAGTACCCGAGTCCGTAGAAC
>JALZOM010000173.1 GCA_030913945.1 Actinomycetota bacterium | reverse complement strand
ACCAGGCTCTTACCCATCAACGGATCGAGCACCTGCTCCAGGGCCCGCGTGAACACGGGCCGCTTCTCGATGTCCCACACGAGCATCCGGTGGTACCTCCGCACGATTGCTGCGTCTTCGTTAGCCGGACCGACCAAGCACTTGAGCCACCAGTAGGGCGCGTGCAGAGCGTGAGCGTAATGATGACCGAGCGGCAGGAAGCCCGCCGCGGCGAGCTTCTCCTCGAGGTCTGCGCGTTCGTAGATGCGTACATGTCCCCCGGCAACGGCGTGATAGTCGTCGGAGAGCCTCCAGCAGATCCGCTCGGGCCAGGGTCTGGGAACCGTACATACGATCGTCCCCCCAGGCTTGGTCACGCGAGCCAGCTCCGTCAAGGCCCCCCGATCATCGGGCACATGCTCCAAGACCTCCGAGGCGATCACCACGTCGAACGTTGCCTTGTGCAAAGGAAGCCCCGTCACGTCTCCGTTCGTGCACCACGACGCCGTTCCCGATGGGAGACCACCTTCGAGTCGCAACGCCGCCGACATGGCGGCAACGTCTTTGAGGATGGCTCCGTCAAGGTCAACCGACATCACCCGGGCGCCGCGTCTGAGGGCCTCGTAGGTATGCCTGCCCGAGCCACATCCGACGTCCAGGACCGCCTCGCCGGATCGCAAGGCCAGACGATCGAAGTCGACCGTCAGCAAGAGGCCAGCACCTCTCGATAGAGATCCGCCGTCTGAGACGCGCTCGAGTTCCAGCTGAATCTACTCAGGGTCCGCCTCCTGCCGGCACGACCCAACTGCTCGCGCAGCGCCTCCTCATCCAGCATCGATCCGATAGCTGAGGCAAGCGCGCCTGCATCCCCCGGGGGAACCAACCATCCCGCCTCCCCGTCGCGTCCCACCACCTCCGGCAGCGCGCCCCCGGTGGTGGTCACCATCGGAACCCCACACGACATCGCCTCGATGGCCGGCAAGGAGAACCCTTCGTACAACGAAGGCACCACCGCGACCTGTGCTTCCGCGTAGAGCTCGACCAACCTGAGAGAATCGACACGACCCTCGAATCGGACCGCATCGCCGATCCCGTATCGGTGTGCCAGCTCACGCGGGCCCTGCGACATCCCTCCCTTCCCAACGACGACGAGCTCGATATCCCGTTCCGTCTTCACCTTGGCGACGGCCTCGATCACGAAAGCCAACCCCTTGATGGGAAGGTCCGCGCTCGCAACAGTGATCACGCGCCCCGGAACCCGCCGGATCCCGGGTAATGGGCGAAACAACTCGGCGTCGACGCCATTGTGGACCACAGCAACGCTACGAGGATCCGCCTTGAACTCCCGGACGATATCCCCCCGAGCGCTATCCGACACGGTTAGAAGTTTCGGCAGTCGACAGGCGACGCGCGCCTGCATCCGCGTGAATCCATACCAGCGTTTCAACGCCGCACGTCTGCCTTTGGTGGTCGCCTTGTGAAGATCCACCTTTCGATCCAGTGAGATCGGATGATGCACGGTGGCAACCGTTGGCAATCTCTTGGCCACTTCGAGAAGCCCATAGCCCAGGCACTGATTGTCGTGCACGATGTCGAAATCGTGAATCCGAGCCCGCAACTCTCGAGCGGCCCTCAAGCTGAAAGACAGGGGCTCGGGAAAGGCGGCGGTGCACATGAGCCCGTACTCGAGGACATCGATCCAATCCCTGAACTCGTGACGCGCCGGGCGTCGGAACGGGTCGTCGGGTCGATACAGATCAAGACTCGGCAGGGGGGTGAAAGAGATCCCTTCGTCGAGGTCGGGATAGGGCTGCCCCGAGAAGACTTCTACTCGGTGTCCGAGCTCCACGAGGGCGCGGCTCAGATAGCGGACGTAGACGCCCTGCCCACCGGAATGCGGGTGACCCCGGTAGGTGAGCAATGCGATCCTCAAGCCTTCGTTCCCCGGCCTCATAGAAGCAGGTACCTTACGGCCCGCCGGCACCGACCCCTTGCTATTGTCGTCCCGGCAGGAACATAGTGAGACTAAGAACTCGAGCAACGGGTCGATCTCTACAGCTTGGAGACCCATGCCCAGTACGGTCCTCATCGTGGATGACGACGAGTCCATCAGGCAGGCCCTCCGGATGATGTTCGACGCGAGCGAGTTCGACGTGGTCGGCGAAGCGGCCGATGGTGTTCACGCCGTCCTGCTCGCGCTCAAGCACCAGCCAACTCTCGTAGTGCTGGACTATTCGATGCCCCGCCTGGGTGGCGAAGGGGCCGCTCAGATACTCAGGTCCATCTCTCCTGCCACGCGCATCGTCGCGTTCTCAGGCCGGCTCGAGTCGAAGCCGGACTGGGCGGATGCCTTCCTGAACAAGGAGAGGGTGACCGAGGTCGTCCCCGTCTTGCAGGCTCTCCTGGCGTAGGGCCACTTCGCGCTCTACGTTGAATTGCGGATTTCAGCGACTACCTCATCCGGTCGACGATAAGGCAACGCACTCGATCGGGGAGGCATCAGGGATGAGCGTAGAAACGCTGGACACCGGTGGGCGATCCGCCTCAGAGAACATCTTGCGCGCGGCTCAACTCCGGGCCTTCGAGCGGATGATGGCAGCCTCCGACAAACCGGAGTGTCCCGAGGTCGTTCAGTCAGCGGTCGAAGAACTACTCGATGCGTGTGAGGCGCATATCTCCCCCAAGTAGGCATGACGGCGCGTCCGCGTACCGTGTCTGACATCCTGCGCCTAGCCCTTGAGTTCCTCCGCCTTGAGATCCCCCGTCCTCCCCGCAACGAGCCAGTTGAGGACGTAGAGACCCACCCCTACCCCTAGCAGGATCAGCGCGCGTACCAGTACCTCCCCCTCCTGCCCTTCACGAACTCGGCTAGGAGTCGCCCCCGAAGACGCGCGTAGCCGCGCTGGCAGAGGTGATCCCCGACGCCATCACAGCGAAGGCGATCATGAAGGTGAAGAAGGATTGCCTGAACGCGGTGTGGACGTACCGAGCCACTCCCGCCGCGTAGGGGTACCTCGTTATGAGCTCCGCGTAAGCGAAGGCAGTAAGCAAGGCGATCACGATCGCCACCAGGAAGGAGGTCCAGATCGCTCCCCCGACTTCGCCGCCAACCTCGCCCACCAGGGCGTAGATACCCGTGCCCAAGATGTCCCCGAGGATGAAGAGGGTCAACAGCGGCCTGGTTATGACCCGTTTCAGAGGCTGGTTCTCGGAAGTCTTCGCCGGCGTGGTCCTCCGTGGTCGTGGCGGGCACTTTATCCCTATCGATCGGGATCGTCCGGGAATCGCCCCGAAGGTGTTGCGGGTCCTGTTCTAAGCTCGCCCCTCGAATCTACGGGGTCCGATGGGCAGACCGCTGAGCGTCCTCCTCCTCGCCGCGCTCATGACGATCGCATGCACGCAACAGGTCTCGAAGGAAGACTACGTAGCGGATGTGAACCGGCTCTGCGACGAGACCCGACGTGAACTCGACGCCTATGGGGCCTCGCTCAGGAACGCCGCCTCCGTGGACGAGGTGCGGGCGGCCGTCGAGCGAGGGCGAGCCATCTTCGAACGCTTCCGGGGCGAGACCGTCGCGCTCGAGAAGCCGGAGGAGGATCGCGCGCTCCTCGACCGATGGTTGGCCGCGATCGACGAGGTCGTCGACCTGATGCGACGACTGGAGAAGGCCACCGAGTCGGGAGACATCGGAGCCATCGATGAAATCGCGCAGGCGGCTGAAAGCGCCCAGACCGAGGGCGACGCGCTGGCGACGGACTACGGTATCGACGCATGCGCCGGATAGAGAGACCTCCAGCATACGGAGCGGGCGCCCGTGGCTGATTCCGCCGATCTCGTAGTCGTTGGCGGAGGAACGATCGGGGGCTGGGCCTCCTACTTCGCCGCCTCGTCACTGGGCAGAGGCCGCGTCATCGTCCTCGAACGCGGGCAGGTGGGTGACGGAGCCAGCAGCCGAGCGGCCGGGATAGTGCGCGCACAGGGAGGGACGCCCGCAACCGTCGCGCTCGGACGATGGTCCATCGACTTCTACCGATCCCAGCACGCCCTCTTCGGATTCGACTCCGGCTTCCGCGAGCTCGGCTACATGCTGCTCGCGGCAACCGAGCAGGACGTAACCGATGCCCGGCGCCGCGTCGAGATGCAGCGCGCAGAGAACCTCGACGTTCGGTGGCTGACCCCCGCGGAAGCCGTCGCGGTCGCGCCAACCCTCGGTTCGGACGGACACCACGGAGCCACCTACGTCGCGACCGACGGAGCCATCGATCCGCCTCGCAACGTCACGGCATACACCATGGCGATGAAGGAAGCCGGTGCGGATCTGCGTGAAAGAACCCAGATGACCGGGCTCGTCACGTCCGGCCGTTCGGAGAAAAAAGTCATCGGAGTCGAAACTCCGGATGGCGTGATCTCGACCGAGCACGTACTACTCACTGGAGGGCCAAGCTTGCGGGCCATCGGAAGAATAGCGGGGATCCAGATCCCGGTCGGTGGAGCCCGCCATCAGATAGCAGTCACCGAGCCCCACCCGGGCTTCGATGTCGACCGGGCGCCGATGATCTTCGACCTCAGAGCCGGCTTGTACTGGCGGCTGGAAGAGGGCGGCCTCCTATTCGGGATGAGCAATCCCACCGAGCCCCCGGGGGAGGCTCGGTCCATCGACTGGGACTACATGAAGAGGATGCGGGTTCGCCTCGCAGAGCTTGTGCCTCTGACGCGCACTCTCGATCTCCGCAAGGTGTGGGCGGCGACTATCGATTACACCCCCGACCACCTCCCGATCCTGGGACCCGCGACCACTTTCGACGATTCGATCGAAGGTGTGACGGTTGCCGCCGCCGGGGGTCACGGGATGATGTGGGGGCCTGCAGTCGCTCGCATCGCCGCCGATCTGGCGCTCGAAGGGATGACGGGATTGACGGACGTCTCAGAATTGGGGCTCGACCGATTCGATGCTGACGGCCGAAGCCGTCTACAGGCCGACCCGATCGCGCTCCCGTTTCCCGTGTCGACCGACTGACTCGTCAGGAGCCCGCCAGGGTCGCCCTCTCCGTGAGGTATGGGGCCTCGCTCGACTGGGACACGGACCCGTCCGAGTTGAAGACCAGGAATCTATCGAGCGTCCCCATGAACCAGCGGTCGTGGGTGACCACGAGGACGGTGCCCTCGTAGCGGGAAAGGGCCTCCTCGAGCGCTTCTGCCGACTCGATGTCGAGGTTGTCGGTTGGTTCGTCCAACAACAGCATCGTGGACCCCCGCAACTCCATCATCAGTATCTGAAGACGCGCCTGCTGACCGCCGGAGAGCAGGGAGAAGGGGATGTTCGCGACCTCCTGTAACTCGTAGCGTTTCAGGGCAGAGATCGCCTGCCCCAGGTACAGGCCTTCTCGTTTTAGGGCATCCACGATGGACCGATCCGCATCGAGATCAGGACGCTCGTGAAGTTGCGAGAACAGCGAAGGCTCTACTCGCGCTCC
>JALZOM010000064.1 GCA_030913945.1 Actinomycetota bacterium | reverse complement strand
CTCCCTACCATCTGTGCACCATCCTGGGAAAGCGCCCGACTCTTCGGCGTTCGATGCGATCGCGGCCACCGAGTCGCGAACGGAAGAAGCGGACCAGCGATCCCTGCACCGCGCCGGGTCGGGCGATACCGGCGGTGGGTACCGCTGGAGGTCAGAGTTGAGGCGCTCGGCGATCTCGCCATAGATCGAGATACTGCACCACGCTAGCTGTGGTCATGTCGCCTTCTCTCCGGGTCGGTTCGAAACGCGCTCCCCTCCATCTGTTTCCGCAGCGTGCCATGGAGCACACCGGCACCGCCCGGCGCCGTCATGCCATGCGTTTGGTCCCGTTATCGCTTCGCGGGCAGCGAGCACGCAAAGGTCGTTCCGAGCTCGACCCATCTGGCGAGTTCGCTTCTCATACGTAGATCCTCCGCCTCGACTCGCAGCCATCCCCGCATCTCGCGGCCGCGCATCTCGACAAAGCGCGCGTTCGTCTTCGCAACGAGCGAGTCCGACATCGCGGGATCGACGCGGACCATCAGCCCACCCTTGCCGCTTGCCGCAACCGCCATGTTGCCGTCGATCAAGAAAGCCAGTCCGCCGAACATCTTCATCTCGGTTAGTCCGGCTTGATCGGCGACCAGTTCGCGGATCCGAACCGCCAGGTCCTCGTCATACACACGGGTGAGCTTACGAGTCCTTCGCAGTGTTGCCGAACGATTGTTGGGTAAGTCCGGTCACGCCCGCGAGCAGCGACGAAAACTCGATCGGGATCACGAACTTCGTAGATTCCGATGCGCCCAGGGCCCTCAGCGCGTCGAGATACTGGAGGCTCATCGTGTTGGCGTCCAGAGTCTGGGCCACCTCGTAGATCCTCGCAAGCGCCAGGGAGAAGCCCTCGGCCTGAAGTATCGCCGACTGGCGACCACCCTCGGCGTTGAGGATCGCCGCCTGCTTGCTGCCCTCGGCCGTCAGGATCGCGGCCTCCTGGCTTCCTTGGGCCATCGTGATGGCCGCCTGCTTCTGTCCGTCCGCCTCCGTGACGACGGCCCGACGCGTTCGTTCGGCCGACATCTGGCGCGTCATCGCCTCTTGGACGGCCGGCGGCGGGATAATCTCTCGGATCTCGACGTTCGTGATCTTCACGCCCCACCGTTCGGTGACTTCGTCCAGCTTCACCCTGAGCGTCTCGTTCATCTTCTCTCGCTTCGCCAGCACGTCGTCGAGTGACATGTCCCCCACCACCGAGCGCAGTGTCGTCGCGGCGATGTTCTGAGCTGCACCAGCGAAGAACTGAACCTCCACCACGGACATCACCGCATCGACGACCTTGTAGAAGATGATGAAGTCGATCGAGATCGTTGCGTTGTCCTCGGTGATCGCGCTTTGGTGTGGGATCTCGAGATACAACTCGCGGAGATCTACTGACACGGCCCGGTCCACGAGCGGTATGAGGAACACGATGCCTGGCCCCTTGATGGCGAGAACGCGCCCCAGTCGGAAAACAACCAGGCGTTCGTACTCGCGCACGATCTTGATCGCCATGGCGATAAGGACCATCAGCACCAGCAGTGCGACACCCAAACCGATCAGTAGAGCTGTCACTGGCCTCCTCCTAGGTGTTCGAGCGAACGCTTCTCATCGTGAGCCTCGCCTATTGGTTCTACCTTTAGCCGCAATCCCTCCACGGCGACAACTCGGATCCGTTCGCCTTTCTCCGTTGGGCGGGACACCGATTCGACGCTCCACAACTCCGACGCGATCTGCGCCGTTCCCTCGGGCGTCAGGGGGCTCGTCGTAAGCCCTTCAACTCCGATCAGACGGTCGGTATCCGTCGTCACCGGTAACCGTCGCGCACGCAGCGCCGCGGGAACGACAAAGATGAAGAACAGAGCCATCGCCGCCGCAACGGGCAGAATCATCCACGGCGACACCCGTACGCCGGGGAAGGACGGATCGAACAGGAGTGATCCGCCCGCAACGAGAGCTATCAGGCCCGCCACGCCGGCGACGCTGATGCCGGGATTGTGAAGCTCGACCAGGAAGAAGCCAACGGCCGCAACCAGAAGCACAACGCCGATCAGTTGCACTGGCAACATTCCCAAGGCGGCGAACGAAACCGCGAGCGAAAGGATCCCGAGGATCGCCGCGACCGAGATGCCTGGGTGCAAGAACTCGACGACGATCAACCCCAGGCCGAGAAAGAAGAACAGGAACGCGAAGTTTGGAGTCAAGAGGTGGTGAAGGATGCTCGTAGTCAGCCCCATCCCCCTCGCCTCGACTGCAACACCCGCCGTCTCGAGGACTAAGGGCTCTCCATCCTTCTCGACCGTTCGCCCGTCCACCCGGTCGAGGAGGTCCCCCGAAGAGGTTGCGATCAGATCGATCACCCCGAGGTCTAGAGCCTCCTCCGCGCTGGCACTGGCGGCGTCCCGAACCGCCCGCTCGGCCCAGTCCGGGTTGCGATCCGAGCGCTCCGCGAGACTTCGGATGTAGGCGGCCGCGTCGTTGAGCACCTTGCGCCGCTCGACCACGCCGCTAACGCCCACAGGGCTGGCGGCCCCCACGTTGGTCCCGGGCGCCATCGCCGCGACGTCGCAGGACAGGAGGATGAAAGCTCCCGCCGATGCGGCACGAGCGCCCTCGGGGGCCACGTAGCAAACAACGGGTACGGGTGAGTTCAGGATCGACTGGATGATGTCGCGCATCGACGAGTCGAGCCCTCCAGGGGTATCGATGGTGATGAGCACGGCGGAGACTCCCGCCGTCTCGGCGTCATCGATCTGGCCCGTGATGTACGAGGCTTCGAAGGGATCGACCACCCCATCGAGAGTCAGGCCGACGATCAGATCACCGTTGGACGCGACCGCCGGGGCCGCCAGGATCGCAAAGAAACCCGCCACCGCCAGCAACCGAACCGCCCGCATCCCTGCATCATGCCACTCGGCCGCGCCTGTATACACGTGCGGGTGGAATCACCATCCCCGCCGCAAGTACCTATTCGCCGAAAGGCAGCGCCTGTGAACGGCACGATCTCGCTCCGTCTTGGATTCCGTCGCCCGTATCCCGTCCACCGGGTTTTCGACTTCCTGGCCGCCCGTTGCGTTCGCGGGGTCGAAGAGCTCGTCGACGGCCTCTACCGACGAACCGTACGGCTCCCCAATGGAATCGGGATCGTCGAGCTTGCTGCCGCCGACGATCACTTCGTGCGTCGCGCGCACCTGCAAGACGAGCGCGATACCGGAGCGCTCGGGGAACGCTGCCGGTCGTTCCTCGACCTGGACTGCGATCCGATCGCGATCGAGGAGGTCCTGAAACGGGATCCCGCACTACGACGAGCGGTGGAGTCGCTGAGAGGGCTGCGAATCGTACGGACCCTCGATGTGCACGAGCTCGCCTTGCGGGCGGTTCTAGGGCAACAGGTTTCGGTTGCAGCCGCGGTGACCGCGGCCGGACGCGTAGCCGACCTGTTCGGCATTCCGTTCGAAGAGCCTTCAGGCTCGCTTACGCGTTTGTTCCCCAGCGTCGCCGATCTGGCCGTCGCCGATCTTTCTGGGTTGAAGATGCCGGCCGCTCGCCGGGCTGCATTCGGCCGACTGGCCGCGGCGCTCGCGGCCGGCGAGATCGCGCTCGATGGGGGAACCGACCCGGCGGAGACCTACGAGCAACTCCTGACCCTGCCCGGGATCGGTCCGTGGACCGCGTCCTACATCTGCATGCGAACGCTCGGCGATCCCGATGCATTCCTCGCCGGCGACCTCGGAGCCCGACGCGGCGCAGCGGTGTTGGGACTGCCCGAGACGGCACCCGCTCTCGAGGCTCACAGCGAACGCTGGCGCCCGTGGCGCGCCTACGGTCTGCAGTACCTGTGGGCCGCTCTAACGCCCTAGTTCGCGGGGGCGACCACCTGGCCGCGTGCTCTCGGCCGGCGCGAGCGCGGGCTGCCACTGGTGCGGAGACGGCGCAGGCCCCACCCCAGGACTCCGACCCAGGTGAGGACGATCGCGCCCAAAACCGAATACGCGATGTAACTGAGCCACGCATCGGTCGTCTTCGCCTCGCGGAGCAAGAGTTTCTTGTCGAGCACGAAGTCCCGCTCAAACCGAGGTTGAGCTGGAACCTCCGGAGCGCCAACCGCCTGATCCTCGGGCAGATAGATCGGAAGGGCCATGATCGAGGAGCCCTGGTGCAGGCGGATCAGCGTCTTCCAGTCGCCCGTGACCGGGACCGGATCCTCGGTGCGATACGTGCCGTCGCCGGCCGGTTCGAGACCGGTCACGATGCTGCCGCCGCCCTGCCACGACGTCACGTTCAGCCACTCGACATCCTCCAGGGCGTCCGCCGGTTGGGGTTCGACCGTTGCGTGTACCCAGCCGGTCCGGGTTTCCTCGAGCGCCACGCGCGCGGACGCGTCAACGTCGCTCGAGATGGGAAGCGGGTAGACAAGCACGAACAGGACGGCCCCCGCAGTCGCCACAGCCATCCATCCGGAGGCCCTCTGTTGAGGACGATCCGGTGACAGTGCGCGTCCGATGAAGCCCCCGAGAAGACCACCGGCGATCCCGGCTGCGACACCGAACAGGACTCCTTCCGGAAGCAGCTCGGCGGGCCACGGGACCGTCATCCACACGTGACTCCACGCCCACTCCGCGGCGAGGCCTATCGTGCCGATCCCCGCTCCACACAACGCACCGAACGACAGCTGCCGTTCCGTGTCCCATTTGAGCGCGACGAGCTCAACCACAGCCGCCTCGACGAGATAAAGCGGCATGTGCAACGTCGTTCGCCCGAACACGGGTCCGACGAGCAGGCTCAGTAGTCCGCGCAAAACAAGAAACACCAGCGCCGCCTTGAGCGCACCTCCGCGGCCGAGTCGGATCCGGGCTGCGACGAGGCCGGCGCCGGCGGCGAGCATCAATAGAACCGGATGGAACAGCAAGCGGAACTGCGGGACCGAGTAGTCGAACTCTCCTTGCACGGTGGATAGTCCGACGAGGAACGCTCCGGCGTAGATCGTTTCGTTCACGCCGATCGTCGCAAGCTTCCAGCGTGGAGCGGGCAGAGCTTTCCCCTCGTCCGACGTCCTCGCCTCGACCACGAGCACCCAGAGAGACAAGGTGGACAGCGAAGCGCCCCCGATCATCTGGAGATGAGTCGGACCCCACAGGGTCACGTCCTGCCCGAAGATCCGGTGCCAGACATCGTCGAGCGGGAAGCCGAGCAGGGCGATGATCCCGCAGACCATGAGCAGGATCGCTCCGAGCGGCGCGTACCATCCATCGCGAACCCGGACCGCCGTCGTCATGGAGGCCGGAGCGCCCAGCAAGAGGGCAAGGTAGCCCCCCAGGGCGATGCCCGCCAAACCGAAGATAATGAAGAAGTGCGCCGGGTTGGCGAAGGGACCGGGGTCGCGCCCGTTATCGATGTGCATCGCCACGTCCCAGTAGAAACCGAACACGGCCACGAGCAGGGAGAGACCCGTCAGCGAGGCCGGAAGAGACGCCCACCCGGGCACTCCCGTCGTCCGCTCCGCGACGCCGGCGAGACGGGGCAGGAGCTTGAGCCGGCCCGAGCGATGGGCGACGCCGAGGGCTCCGAGGATGACGAGGGCGATGATCGCAACGATGGAGGCCGGGATGAGGTCCTCGAGTGGGGCTCCTCCGGCGGGTTCGGTGTGGGCGAACAGCATGTCCACGCTCCTTGGTCCTTGGGGTTACCGACAGTAACAGTTACTCTTAGTAACATGCCCAGACGAAAGCGGTCGAAACGTCGCTCGAACGGTCCCGAGGCCGACGCCCGGAGGGCCGAGCGACGCCACGAGCTGCTCGAGGCGGCCGACCGGGTGGTGCGCCGGGACGGGCCGGCTGCCTCGATGGACGTTATCGCGGCGGAGGCCGGGATCGCCAAGCCGATCCTCTACCGGCACTTCGGCGACAAGGGGGGCCTCTACCTGGCCCTGGCCGAGCGCTACGTGGACGAGATCATGTCGGTCCTGCGAGCGTCCTGGACCGACGGGGTCGAGCCCAGAGCTCGTCTCGCCGCCACGATCGACGCCTATCTCGGCTTCATCGAGAAGGAGCGCGAGGCCTATCGTTTCTTGATGCATCGGGCGGTGACCGAGCGGCCGGAGGCCCAGGCCACCGTCAGCGAGTTCCTCCGGCACGTTGCCAGGGAAGTATCGGTGTTGGTCGGTGACGAACTCCGCCGCTTCGATCTGGACTCCGGCGCGGCCGCGCCGTGGGCTCACGGGCTCGTCGGGATGGTTCACCTCGCCGGCGACTGGTGGCTCGAGCACCAAACCATGTCGCGGTCGGCTTTGGCCGAGTACCTAACGACGCTGTTGTGGCGGGGGTTCTCCGGCCTCGAGGGCGGCGGGACGTCCCAATCCGAACTCGAGACGGGGTTATCGGCCGGAGGGTGATCCGGGCGGAACGAGCTGCAGCCCGAGGCGAGACGAGAACGAACGCAAGGCGCGGCGCGCCCCATAGGCGAGCCTCTCGTCGTTCGCCGACGAAATGATGGAGGCCGAGAGCTCCTCGAGTATCTGGATCGCACGCGGCGTGTCGAGGTCGTCGTCCAGCGCCTCGTCGAACGCTCCTATGACATCGGCCAGCTCGGCGTCCGGCGTCGCGGTGGACCGCACCTTGGTGCTCGCGGCCCTCGCGATCATGGCCGCGATCTCCTCCTGGCGCGCTAGCGACGGTTCGTCGTAGTCCAACGGTGATCGGTAGTGGGTACGAAGAAGATAAAGACGAAGTGCGTCCGCTGAATAGCGCCTCAAGAGGTCGCGTACGAAGACCATGTTTCCATCGGACTTCGACATCTTCCCGCCGTTCATCCGAACCATCTCGACGTGCACCCAGAAGCGGGCGAAGGGTTGCCTGCCCGACACGGCTTCGGATTGAGCGATCTCACATTCATGGTGCGGGTATACGAGATCGCTCCCTCCCCCATGGATGTCGATCTGGGGCCCGAGATGCTGCAAGGCGAGTGTTGAGCACTCGATGTGCCAGCCGGGGCGACCCGGCCCCCAGGGACTCTCCCACGAAGGCTCGGACGGCGCCGACCTCTTCCACAGGACGAAATCGAGCGGGTCCTCTTTACGAGGGTCATCGACCGTCGAACCGTCCTGGGTCGCCTCCACCTGCAACATCGCGTCGCGGGGCAAACGACTGAGTCGGCCGAAATCTGAACGGCGGCTCACGCGGAAGAAGACGTCTCCTTCGATCTCGTATGCGAAGCCATCACCGAGCAGGCGCCGGATGATCTCCTGCATCTGCTCGATCGATCCCGTTGCACGTGGATAGACGCGCGCAGGCAACAACCCCAGTGCAGCAACATCCTCGAGGTAGATCCCGATGAAGCGATCGCCGAGCTCTCGGTAGGAAACACCCGTCTCGCGTGCGCGCTTGAGGATCGACTCATCCACGTCCGTGATGTTCTGCACGTAGTCGACCCTCGCCCCATGGTGCGCGACGTGCCGTCCCAAGATGTCGAAGTGGAGGTAGGTACGAGCGTGACCAAGGTGCGTAGTGTCGTATGGAGTGACGCCGCACACGTAAAGCGTTACGGGGTTGACTGGTTCGAAGAGATCCCTGGATCGCGTCAGGGTGTTGAAGAGTCGCAACGCCACGGCTACGAGGCCCCGAAGCGGAACAGCTCGTAGTGAACCCTACGGTTCGGCACGCCCTGGGCTCTGAACTGATCGGCCATGGCCCGGATCATCGCCACCGGCCCGCAGATGAGGATGTCCTTCTCGTCCAGTCCTCCACTTCGTCTCTCGACCTCGGCGGCAGTCAAGAACCCCTCCTCGTCCTCGGGCACCACGATGAGACGAAGTCCCTCGGTCCGATCGCTTATGTCCGTCAGCTCGTCGAGGAAGTACGCCTGCTGCCGGCTCTTCACCGCGAAATAGCAGTCCACGCGGTGGTCGCCATCGCCGAAGCTGCGCGCCATGCTCAAGAAGGGGGTCACGCCGATCCCGCCCGCAACCCAGATCTGGTGAGGGTTCTTCACCCTCAGATGACCGAAGCCGCCGTAGGGGCCTTCGACCCGGGCCCAGGCCCCTCCTTCAAGCGCCCGCATGGCCGATGTGTAATCCCCCACCGCCTTGACCGCGACCCTCAGGTCCGGAGCGTCCCGGGCGGACGTGATCGAGAAGGGGTGGAACTGGTTCTTCACGTCGCCGGGACGCAAGGTGATCAGCTCTGACGGTCCCTCGGAAACGTGGGCGAACGGGCGGAACCGGCGGGCCATCTCCTTCGAGCTGAAGGTGAGGAACACGAACTGGCCCGGTGTGAACCGCACCCTTCCGTTCTTGGGCGACATCACGATCTCGATAACCGCCCGATCGAGCGGCGTCACGCCGGTGACGCGGTAGTCGTACCTCTTGACGAGGAGATCGCCCGCGAGTGACCGCCTCACGTAGGTAACGAGGGCGGCCGCGGACAGAACCAACAGGTACACGGTTAGCGCCGGAGACGCCGACTTCGCCCCTGGGGTCCGGAAAGCATGAAGGGCGCCAACGATGAAGATCGCTCCGAAGGTTCGTTGCACGTAGACGAACAGCTCGTGGTTCAACTTGGCGTAGAGCGTCAAGCCGACGGACACGGTCATGGCGGCCAACGCGATGAGTCCGAGAAGAACCGTCCATCCTCGAGACGGATCGAGAAGATGGAGCGCGTTGTCCACCGAAACGGATGCCGCCCCCGAGAACACCAGCAAGGCGTGGGCCACCAGCAATAGGAACGCGACCCGGCCCAGCACCCGGTGGACCGCGTACATCTTGTCCAGGCCGCCGAAGATACGTTCGACCGTTCGCAAGCGGGTTCCCAGGATGATGTTGAGAGCGAAGGCGATGATCCCGGCCAGCCCGAACGCCACCCCGAATGCGGTCAGAGAAGTGGAGGCATCGGAGAACCTCCGTTCCAGTGGCGACGAGGTCGCCCACAGCACCACGGGAACGACGCAAAGCAGAGCGAGAAGCGCCACGCCACGGCCCATCTTGGAAGTCATCGCTGCATGGTAGTCAGCTACGCTGCTCGGTCAGGCCGCCGGCGAGATGGAGCGTGAGCACCGACGATGGATACCCGGACCGAAGACGACCTCCCGGCGGGGTCCCATGGAGGAAGCATCCCCCACCCGCTGAACGTCGTGGCCGGCTACGCCTGGCGACTTCTCGTGATCCTTGTCGCGGCGGCCGCCATCGTCTACGCCCTCGTGAAGCTTCGGCTGATCGTCCTGCCGTTCATCGTCGCCCTGCTCATCTGTACGCTGCTGGCCCCCTTGGTGGACCGGCTCAAGCGACGACGTTGGAAGCCGGCACTGGCGACGTGGACGGTTCTCGGCTCGGCGATCCTGATCATGGCCGGTCTGATCGCCGTCGTCAGCCCCCAGGTCGGGGCTCAGGTCGGGGACATGGGCGACGCGGTTCGGGACGGCAGCGACCAGGTGCTCGAGTGGTTGACCAGGGGACCCCTCGACCTGTCGCAGCGGGAGATCCAGGGTTTCATCGACCGTATCGGACAGAGGATCCAGGAGAACAGCAGCTCGATCACCGGCGGCGTCGTCAGCGGAGCCATCGCGATCGGTGAAGCCATCGCGGGGTTCTTGTTGATGATGGTCCTGTTGTTCTTCTTCTTGAAGGACGGCGACAAGATCTGCGATTGGCTCCTCCGCCAGTTCCGGGGACCTCAGCGAACCCACGTCGCCGAATCCGGTCGGCGCGCCTGGGTGGCGCTGAGCGGCTACGTCCGTGGGACGGCGATCGTCGCTCTGGTCGACGCCGTTCTGATCGGCATCCTGCTTGCGGTTCTCGGCGTACCTCTGCTGGTCCCCCTCGTGGTCTTGACCTTCTTCGGGGCGTTCTTTCCCTTGATCGGAGCCACGGTCGCGGGGATCGTCGCGGCGCTCGTCGCGCTCGTGACCGAGGGAGTGACGGATGCTCTCATCGTGGGGGCCGGCATCCTCGTGATCCAGCAGATCGAGGGCGACGTTCTGCAGCCTCTCGTGCTGGGTCGGTCGGTGCGACTGCACCCGATCGTGATCCTGCTGAGTCTCACGGCCGGAGCCATCCTGGCGGGGATCGCCGGGGCGTTCCTCGCCGTGCCGGTGACGGCGGTGGCCGTGGCCGTCGGAAGCTACCTGCGCGGTGTGAACCGAGATGAGGACGATCCCGTCGCCTATCAAACGGTCGAGCGAGGCACGTAGACAGCCTCGAGCTAGAAGACCACCTTGGTCTTGAGCCAGCTCGCTGCCGCCTCCGTGTCTCCCGTCACCGTCATGACATCTGGATCGGCCCTACCGGTGAGGATGCGACAGAACTCGAGCGGGTCTCCGGAGATGCGCGCCCGGGAGCCAGAGCCCAGAACGTAGTCTCCGCCCGCATCGCAGGTTAGGAGCAGCCGGGCGTCGGCCTTCGAGCGACGACCCCACTGCCGCACCACATCCGCTACCAGAACGCGTTCCCATTCCCCCACGGCCAGCTGTCGGCCGGTCGCGCGCGCGATGTCGATCCGGTGCATGAACACATCGCGGGTGAACACTGTGGTCATCAGGAATCCAACCGTCGTAGGTCCAAGGATGCCGGCGTAGAAGGGAACCATCCCTGCCACCCGCGCCGTGCGAGCGCGGAACGAGAGGAAGCGCGGCATCGCCTTCTCGAGGCTGGTGAGTAGCTCCTCTGGAGAAAGGTCGCACCGATCATTAACCTGCAGTTCGTTCTGTAAGTCGGTCGTTGTTGGGAAGTCTCTCTTGCCGGGAACGAACGCGCGCAGCTGATGCCGGAGCTCCGAAGTCGACGTGAAGAACTCCGCCCAGCCGAGGAGGTGCGCGACGATGTCCCTCACCCTCCAGCGTTCGCAATCCGTCGGCGCGTTCCAATCCTCCGGGTCCAGCGCACGAAGCTCACGCAACAGAGCCGAGTTCTGTGCCGCAGCCAAGTCCCAACCTTCCGTGCGAGTCAGCCGTCTGAGGACGCCTGAATCCAGCGACGTCACGCTCATCAGCCGTCGGGCGTGGTCGGCAATCCCGATGCTCGCCAGGCCCCCATGCCGCCAGACACATTGACGGCGTTGGGGTGGTCGTGCGCCCGGAGGTAGCTCGTCGCGACGGACGACCGGAATCCGCTGCCGCACAGGACCGCCACCCGCCTGTTCGTTGGGACCTCGTCTAGTCGTTCGGGAAGCTCGGCGCCCGTGATGTACGTCGCTCCCTCAATGTGGCCCTCAGCCCATTCCGCGGGCTGCCTCACGTCGAGGACCTCGATATCGCCCTCGTCCATCTCTTCCGCTACCTGTTGCACCGTCATCTGAGGGATGGACACGGTTTGTTTCCCACTGGTCCGCCATGCGTGCATGCCTCCCGACAACCAACCGGTGGGCGGCGGGTAACCGATCCTGAGG
>JALZOM010000140.1 GCA_030913945.1 Actinomycetota bacterium | reverse complement strand
AACACAGCCTTGATGGTCTGAGCGATCGTCGGGGCGATGGAGAGGATCACGAGCTTGTCGAGCTCCTTCTCCGAGGGGATCGGCAGGGTATTCGTGACGACCACTTCCTGGAGTGCCGAGTTCTTGATCCGATCCGTTGCGGGATCCGAGAGCACCGCGTGCGTAGCGGCTGCGTGCACCTCGGTGGCCCCGCCTTCGAGCAGAGTCTCGCAACCGTTCACCAGGGTTCCGGCGGTGTCGATCATGTCGTCAACGACGATGCAGACCTTGCCCTCGACATCACCAACCACGGCCCTCGTCTCACTGACGTTGCGTGCATCGCTGCGTCGCTTCTTGTGAAGGAATGCGACCTGACAGTTACGCGCATGAAAGTCGCTCATGTGCTGCGCCCATTTCTCGGCGAGTCGCACGCGGCCGGCGTCGGGCGAGACGATGACCAGCTCTTCAGCGTCGAGGCTGTCGGCAAAATAGTCGGCGAGCATCGGAAGCGCCGTGAGGTGATCGAAGGGCACGTTGAAGAACCCCTGGATCTGGCCCGTATGGAGGTCGACCGACAACACGCGGTCGGCGCCGGCCGCCTCGTAAAAGTCGGCGATGAGCTTCGCGGTGACGGGCTCGCGACCAAGGGTCTTCTTGTCCTGGCGGGAATAGGGATAGAAGGGCGAAACCGCCGTGATGCGCTTCGCCGAAGCTCGCTTGAGAGCATCGATCATTACGAGTTGTTGCATCAGGTGATGGTCCACAGGCTCACAGAAGCTCTGGATCACGAACGCATCCAGCCCCCGCACTGACTCGGCGAAGCGGACGTAGGTCTCGGAGTTCGCGAAGGTGGAGATCTCGACTTCACCGAGCTTCATCCCGAGATGCGCGGCAACCTCCTCGGCCAGCGGCCTGTTCGCCAGACCCGAGAAGATCATCAGCCGCTTGTAGGTTGGAACCTGCACCAAGCCTCCTATCCGCCGGGCTGCGGCGCCGAACTCTCGACGCCTACGCGCCTAACCCTATTCTCGCGGCTCCTCATCCGCTCGGTTCTCATCCACACCCATCTTGTTGCCCTTTCCCTCGAGGATCCGCGCGGGTGCACCGACCGCCAGGGCGCCGTCAGGAACGTCTTCTCGCACCACGGATCCGGCCCCCGTCGCCGATCGCTTGCCCAGGTGGACGGGGGCCACGAGCATCGTGTCGGACCCGACGTACGCGTCGTCATCGATGATGGTCCGGTGCTTGTCCTGACCGTCCCAGTTGCAGGTGATCGAGCCGGCTCCGACGTTCACCCCCCGGCCGATCTCCGCGTCACCCAGATAAGCGAGATGGTTCGCTTTGCTGCCCTCTCCGATGTGCGCGTTCTTCGTTTCGACGAAGGTCCCGACGCTCGAGCCGCGCTCGAGCCGCGTACCGGGTCGCAGGGAGGCGAAGGGGCCCACTGTTGCTTCCGGACCGACATGTGACCCGATGACGACGGCGAACGAAACCTTGGCCTGCTCGCCGATCGTCGTATCGACGATCCGAGCTTGGGGGCCAACCTCGGCGCGCTCTTCGACCGAGGTATCGCCCTCGAGGAAAGTGAAGGGATGGATGGTCGCGTCGCGACCGATACGCACAGACGCATCGATGTAGGTCGTGGTCGGATCCACGATCGTCACGCCCTGATCCATCCATCGTTCGCAGGAACGTCTCCGCAACATCTCACCTACGCGCGCCAGTTGCGCGCGCGAGTTGACGCCCAAAACCTCCTGAGGGTGTGTCCGGTGGCCGATGACACGGTGGCCCGCCGAACGAAGGAGCGGCACGGCGTCGGTCAGGTAGTACTCGCCTTGCGCGTTCTCCCGATCGATCTTCTCGAGCACCTGGCTCAACGGCTCCGTCTCGAACACGTACACGCCTGCGTTTATCTCATCGATCGCACGCTCCTCGTATGACGCGTCGCGATCCTCGACGATGCGTACGACCTCGTGTTCGGCGTCCCGGACGATCCGGCCGTAACCCGTCGGATCGGATATCCGAGCGGTCAACGCAGTTGCGGCGGCATCTCCGGCCACATGGATGTGGAGGAGTGCGTCGAGCGTCTCTGTTTCGAGCAATGGGGTGTCGCCTGGTACGACCAGCACGAGACCATCGTTGAAGCGAGCTGCGCGGAGAGCCGCTTGCACGGCATCCCCCGTGCCTCTCGGAGGATCCTGCACTGCGTAGATGAGGCCCTCGGAGAAGGGCGATCCATCGACCGCTGCGACGATCTCGTTCTTCCTGCTCGAGCTCACGATCACGCGTCGCTCTAGCTGTAGCGGTGCGAGGGCCGCGAGGACATGGACCAGGACCGGCCGGCCGGCGACGGGATGGAGAACCTTGGGAACATCGGACTTCATCCGCGTGCCCCCGCCTGCGGCGAGCACGATCGCGGTGACGTTACGTCCCCCTACGCTCACCACGCCCTCCTTCTCGAAAGCTCGATAGAGCTGCCCCGTCAGGACTCGAACCTGAACTTAGGGAACCAAAATCCCTCGGGCTGCCACTTACCCCACGGGGCATCGCTCAGCCGCCAAGCCTAGTCCAGCCGCTCGACGCCCTCGGGCCGCGATCCCACGACCTTGCACCGGTCGAACTCACCACGCGCCTGGTCGGCGATGGCTTGTGCATGCGCCTCGTCGGACGCGATCCCGAAAACGGTGGGTCCGGAGCCCGACGTCAGAGAGCCGAGGGCCCCCGCCTTCACCATGCGTTCGGTTCCTGAGCGGACGTCCGGTCTCAGCTCGAAGATGTAGGGCTCGAGGTCGTTGATCAGGAGGGGCGCGATCTCCGCCGGGTCTCCCGCCCCAACCGCGGACGTCAACTTCGAACGATCGACGGGTGGCAACGCCTCGGACGGATGCCAACGCGCGTAGATCTCGTGTGTATGCACCGGGTCGTGAGACATCCCCAGTACGAACCACAGCCGCGCCGGCGCGGGCAGCGCAGTGAGCACTTCGCCTCTCGAGGTCGCCAGCGCGGTTCCTCCAGCGATGCAGAAGGGAACGTCGCTCCCGATGGCCGCCCCTAACCTCCCGAGATCCTCGACATCGAGGCCTACCCCCAACATCTCGTTCAGGGCCACGAGCGTCCCGGCCGCATTAGCGCTGCCGCCCCCCAAGCCTCCGCCCATCGGGATCCGCTTTCGAGTCACGACCTTTATCGCCGCCGAGGTTCCGCTCATCTCGAGCATGCGCTCCGCAGCCCAGTAGATGAGGTTGGCGCGCTGGGGAGGCGCAGGCCCTGGGACGCCGTCCTCGAGGATCATCTCGATCTCGATGCCGGAACCGGACTCGACCGAGATCTCCATCTCGTCCCCGAGGTCGACGTTGTGAAGGATCGTCTCGATCTCGTGGAAACCATCGGGGCGATCCCCCAGGACCCTCAGGAACAGATTGATCTTGGCGTTCGTACGGAATCGCATGGGGAGGAACCTAAGCCCTCGCGATAAGCGGGCGCAGCTGCTCCGCGAGCGCCACGAAACCCTGGTGGTCCAGCTCCTCGGCCCGGATCGTCGGATCGATGCCGGCCTTCGAGAGCGCTCCCTCGAGGCGGTCGGCAGGATCGACCACAGCGCGCAGCGATCCACGCAACATCTTCCGCCGCTGTGCGAAACCCGCCCGCGCGACTGCGAAGAAGACGTCCTGAGGAACCGCCGGGCTCGGCCGGCGGACGAGCCTGACGATGACGGAGTCGACGTTCGGCTCGGGCCAGAAAGCCCTCCGCGAGACCCGCGCCACCATCCGAGCCTCGGCGAAGTACGCGACGAGCACACTGCTGAGCCCGTACGCCTTGCTTCCTGCTCCGGCGGCCAGCCGTTCGCCCACTTCTCGTTGCGTCATCACGGTGAGACTCGCGATCCCTGGTGCGCCCTCCAGCGCTCGCAGCACCACCGTCGCGGCGACGTTGTATGGGAGGTTCGCCACCATGTGCTCGACCTCCAGCGCCCCCAAGTCATGCTCGAGCGCATCTCCCTGGATGATCTTCACGTTGTCATGTCCCTGAAGGACCTGCTCGAGCACCGGGATCAGCTTGGTGTCCTTCTCGAGCGCCACCACGCGCCGGGCAACCATCGCCAGCGCAAGGGTCAGGGATCCGGCCCCCGCACCGACCTCGACTACCGAGTCATCAGGTTCCACCTGAGCGAGCGTCACCATCTTGCGGATCGTGTTGGGATCGATCACGAAGTTCTGGCCCCACGCTTTGCGCGGTCTTATGCCGTGCTCGTCCAGGAGCCCCCGCACCTTCCGCGCGCCCAGTAGAGGAGAATCGGATCTCATCGGTCGAGTGCGAAGAGCCTGCGTGCGTTGGCCTCCGTCCTTCTAGCAAGGTCAGATGCGTGCTCGCCTCGCACCTCCGCGACAACTTCCCCTACAAAGCTGACCCAAGCCGGCTCGTTCGGCCGACCCCTGTTCGGGACGGGGGCAAGGTATGGAGAGTCCGTTTCGACCAGGAGACGCTCCGACGGAACCTCGACAGCGCGCTCCCGAAGCTCCGGCGCGTTCTTGAAGGTGACGTTTCCCGCGAACGACACGTAGGCACCGAGGGCCAGGGCCCGAGCCAGCTCGGTCTCGTCGCCCGACCAACAATGGAAGACGAACCTGTCCGGGGGGCCGTGTTCCTCGAAGAAATCGAGCGCCGCGCCAACGGACGCGCGAGTGTGGATGATCAAGGCGATGTCATGGCCCTTCGCAAGACGCAGGTGAGCCGAGAACGATTCCAGTTGACGGTCATGCGGGGCGTGGTCCCGATAGAAGTCCAGGCCGCTCTCGCCCACGGCCACCACGCGGGGGTCGGCAACGAGCTCCTCGATGTCGGCGAGCGAGCGCTCGTCCAGTTCGGTGGCCGAGTTCGGATGGATCCCAACGGCGG
>JALZOM010000135.1 GCA_030913945.1 Actinomycetota bacterium | reverse complement strand
GCTTTCAGCCGATCGTCCCGTGGGAGCCACTCGAGGTGATCCCCGGCATCGTCTGGTTCCTGCTGAAGACCTTCTTCATGATCTTCCTGTTCCTGTGGATCCGACCCACGTTCCCCCGGGTCCGCGAGGACCAGCTTCAGAAGTTCGCGTGGAAATTCCTCATCCCCCTATCACTGGTTCTGATCCTGTTGACCGGAGCCTGGGTCCTGTACGTATAGAAAGGCAGCTGCTTGGCCGTAGATGAACGCAAACTAGAAGAGGCGCGCAAGCCCGGGTTCGGCCTTGGTCTGCTGAAGGGCATGGCGGTGACCCTGAAGCACCTCTTCAAGCACAACACCGTCATCCAGTATCCGGACGAGAAGCAGGATCTTCCCGCGCGTACCCGCGGGGTTATCGCGCTCAAGGAAGAGAACTGCACCGTGTGCATGTTGTGCGGCCGAGAATGCCCCGACTGGTGCATCTATATCGACTCGCACAAGGAGACACTGGCCCCCAAGCGTGAGGGGGGCCGGCCGCGCAAGCGCAACGTCCTGGACCGTTTCGCGATCGACTACGCGCTCTGCATGTACTGCGGGATCTGCGTCGAGGTCTGTCCCTACGACGCCTTGTTCTGGAGCCGCGAGTTCGAGTACGCGGAGTACGACATCCGGCAACTCACCCACGAGAAAGAGAAGTTGTCGGACTGGATGTCCACGGTGCTTCCCCCGCCACCTTTGGAGGAGGGGGCCGAGCTTCCCGGCGCCCCCGCCGAAACAGCCACGGCTGCCGGCGCGGCGGGCGCGGGCTCGGCCCAGCGTCCCTCGTCACCCGCTCAGGACACGGCCGTCGAGGAGCGTCCCCAGCAGGCGGCGAAAACGCCCGAGGCGGCGGCCGCCTCGGCGCCGACCGAGGCGCTGGCGAGCGAGTCGCAGCGATCCGCGGGCGAGGTGCAACCAGCGGGAGCCGACGCCGCTCGAGCTCCGACGGAACAGAAGAGCGAGGCCGCGGTCGGCGATACGACCACGGCCGAACCCCAGCAAGAGATCGGCGCGGCGGGCGAGCAGCCCGACGCGGTGAAGAGCGGATCCGAGCGCACGCCATCCAAGCCCGAGCGCAAGGAAGCGGAGGCCGCAGCGGAACCGCAAGGCGCGGGAGGATCGCGCGGCGGGCCCGACGTCTCCGCCCCCGCAGTAGCTGCTCCTGCGGCAGCCGCCTCCGGGGAGGAACCGCAGGCCGTTTACGAGAGGGTTCTTCAGGAGCAACGTGACAAGGGTTCCTCGCCGCAGGTCGCGGAGGCCAGGGCCAAGGTCGCTCGGGTCAAGGCCGAACGCGGTCTCCGTTCGTCCGTCGCCCCCGCCCCCGCTCAGGAGCCGGTGCCGAGCGCCCCTCAGCAAACGCGCCCATCCGAGCCCGAGCCGTCTGGGGCCCCCGAGGCGAGCAGCCCCGAGCCCGAGCCCGGCCCCGTTGCGCCAACGGGATCGGAGGCCGCCGCCTCGACCGAGCAGCCGCAAGAGGAAGGAACCGCGGCCGAGCCTCCGGCCGGTGCATCCGACGCTCCCCAGGCCGGAGCCGAGGATCCGGACGCCGCATATGAACGCGTGCTGGCGGAGGAGAAGGCTAAGGGCTCCTCGGATGCGGTTGCAACCGGCCGAGCGAAGGCCGCAAGGGTTCGTGCCCAGAAGGGCACGAGGGGGCCGGGCGGATGATCGACACCTGGCAGCAGATCGTCATATGGACGATCGGGATCGCCATGACGTTGACCGCCGTACGAGTTGTCACCGCTCAGAATGTCGTGCACGCGGCGCTTTACCTGGTTGGAACCCTGCTCGGAGCGGCGTCGATCTACATCATGTTGCTGGCCGAGTTCGTCGCCTGGGCGCAGGTCCTGATCTACGTCGGGGCCATCGTCGTGCTCATGTTGTTCGGACTCATGCTGACGCGGGCCCCCATCGGTAAGACCAACTTCGATAACGACCAACGGTTGATCGCGGCCCTGTGCGCCGCCGCGGTTTTCGGCGTCACCAGTTACATCATGTGGGACGCGTTCAAGGACGAGAAGATCAACTTCGCACGGGA
>JALZOM010000133.1 GCA_030913945.1 Actinomycetota bacterium | reverse complement strand
GCCGCGTCCCGGTCGTGGCGGTGGTCGGCCGCCCGAACGTGGGGAAATCCTCGCTGGTGAACCGCATCCTGGGCCGGCGGGAAGCGATCGTCGAGGCCACGCCGGGGGTCACGAGGGACCGCCGGTCCTTCCACGCGGAATGGGCGGGCCGGTCGTTCGAGGTGGTCGATACCGGCGGTCTCGAGCCGGGGGCGGAAGGACTGGATGCACGCGTGGTGGAACAGGCTCAGGTGGCGATCCACACCGCCGACGTCATCGTCCTGGTCGTGGACGCCGTTGCCGGACCGCTCGAGGACGACCTCCTGGTGGCAGCCGAGCTTCGACGGACCGAGAAGCCCGTGCTGGTGGTGGCCAACAAGGTCGACGACCCCCGTGACGAGCCGGCCGCATCGACCTTTTATCGCCTGGGCCTCGGCGCACCCAGTCCCGTCTCGGCCCTTCACGGTCGAGGATCCGGCGACTTCTTACAGGCCCTCGTCGCCCGCCTGCCGGACGAGGAGGCGACGCCGGGATCGGAGTGGGCCGCCGCCGCCATCGTCGGTCGCCCCAACGTGGGCAAGTCCTCGATCTTGAACGCCCTCCTGGGCGAAGCCCGCTCGATCGTCCACGACGTCCCCGGGACCACTCGCGACCCGGTCGACTCGCTGCTCGACGTGGGGGAGGAGCGGCAGCTCAGGATCGTGGATACCGCCGGGATGCGCCGGCAGGTTCAGCTCAAGGACCCGCTCGAGTACTACAGCTGGCTGAGGTCCAGACAGACCCTCGAGCGAGTGGATCTGGCGATCTTAGTGATCGACGCGTCAGAGGGCGTCACCGGGCACGATCAGCGGATCGCCGAGGACATCGTCTCGTCCGGCCGGGCCTGCATCGTCGTCCTGAACAAATGGGATCTGGTGACGAAGGATGAGGTCGAGCGGGGACGCCTCGAGCATTCGATCCAGGACAAGCTCCGCTTCCTCGATTGGGCGCTGTTCGTCCGCACCTCGGCGGCCACCAAGCGGGGCATCAACCGGCTGATGCCGGGGGTCACCGAAGCGATCGCATCCCACCGGCGACGGCTGGCAACCTCGACCGTGAACCAGCTCGTTCGGGATGCCCAGGAGAGACGCCCGCATCCACGGCTAGGCGGGCGGGCGACCCGGATCCTCTACGGAGTTCAGGCGCGGGTCGCGCCGCCGACGTTCATCCTGTTCTCCACCCGTCGGCTCGAGGTGGCCTACCTGCGCTACATCGAGCATCGCATCCGGGCGTTGGAGCCGTTCGCAGGTTCCCCCTTAAGGGTCCAGGCGAGGTTGAGGGATAGGCCACGGCGCAGAGATCAGCACGCGTGAGGACGACCGGGGAGGGCGGCGCGACAGGTCGGCCGGATCGAGTCGAGGGGGTCGATTTGTCGACAAGTCGTTTTGGATACGAGGGGACTTATCACTGGGTCTCCAGGGCGGGGGACTGAGTATGATGTCCGCTCTCGGGACGTGGCGCAGCTTGGTTAGCGCACTGGTCTGGGGGACCAGGGGTCGCCGGTTCAAATCCGGCCGTCCCGACCATTTTCGTACCGCCGGGCAACCGGCGAACCGGTGGGGGTGGCGGCGTGGGTGAATCGGAGGCGGGTACGGCCTCGCCGGTCGCGTCCGCCCCCGAGTCGAGCGCCGCATCGACCGCGATCCTCACCCTCCCGAACGTCATCTCCCTGTTGCGGCTCGCCAGCGTTCCGATCTTCGTCTGGCTGTTCGTATCGGGCAGGGAGGACCCCGCGGTCATCCTCTATGGCGTCGGGGCTTCGACGGATTGGCTCGATGGGTACATCGCTCGTCGGACGGGGGCGGTCAGCGAGCTGGGCAAGCTCCTCGACCCTCTGGCCGATCGCATCTTCATCGTCGCCCTGGCCGTGGCCCTGGTGGCGCGCGGAGCCCTCCCCCTGTGGATCGCCGTTGTCATCGTGGCTCGGGACCTGATCGTGCTGAGCGCCTTCCCGCTTCTGGATCGGCGCCACCTCGCCAGGATCCCAGTCAACTTCATTGGGAAGTGCGCGACGGCCGCCTTGCTCTTCGGATTGACCTGGCTGGCCGTGTCTGAAACGTCGCTGGACATCGAGGACCTGGCGAGCGGCATCGGGATGACCTTCACGATCCTCGGCGCCGTTCTGTACTGGGTCGCCGGGGCGATGTACGGCCGTGAGGCCCTCACGCGCGTGCGGGCGGCGCGCGCGGAGCCCGGGGAACCTCCTGTATGAGCGAGGGGTCCCGGAACGTCGAGGGTTCGATGCAGGCCGTGATCATGGCCGGCGGCGAGGGATCGAGGCTGCGGCCGCTCACGAGCAACATGCCCAAGCCGATGCTCCCGGTCGCCAACCGGCCCCTGATGGAGCACATCCTGCTCCTGCTGCGGAGGCACGGATTCACCGACGTCGTCGCAACCGTCCAGTTCCTGTCCTCGGTCATCCGCAACTATTTCGGTGACGGCTCCGATCTCGGCGTGTCGCTCGCCTACTCGAACGAAGAGGTTCCGCTGGGAACCGCAGGGTCGGTCCTGAACGCGCAAGACCTGCTGGCCGGCCCCTTCCTCGTCATCTCGGGGGATGCCCTGACGGACATCGACCTCGCCGAGGTGGTGCGATGGCACCGGGCGAAAGGCGCGGCGGCCACCATGGTGCTGAAGCGCATGAAGGATCCCCTCGAGTTCGGCATCGTCATGACGGCGGAGGACGGCCGGATCGAGCGCTTCCTCGAGAAGCCCACGTGGGGCCAGGTGTTCACCGACACGATCAACACGGGGATGTACGTGCTCGAGCCGGCCGTGCTGGACCTGATCCCGCCCGATCAGCCCTATGACTTCTCTTCGGAGTTGTTCCCGCTCATGGTGGACAAGGGCCTCCCCCTCTTCGGCTTCGTCACCGACGCTTACTGGGCCGACGTGGGCAACTCGGAGGCGTTCCTGGCCGCGCAACAAGACGCTCTGAACGGCCGCGTCGCCCTCGACATCCCCGGCTTCGAGCTGAGGCCGAGCGTGTGGGTGGGGGAGGACGTCTCGGTCGACGCCTCGGCCCGCCTTCGACCGCCGGTGGTGATCGGGGACAACACCCGCGTCAAGGCCGGGGCGTCGGTGGGGCCCGGCACGGTTGTTGGGCTCAACGCCACGGTGTCGGAGGACGCTCGGCTCGTGGGCGGGGTGGTCATGGATCGGGCCCACATCGCTCCTGGAGCCCTGCTTCGGGGCGGGGTCGTGGGCCGGGGGGCGTCGATCGCCCGGGGAGCAACGGTGGAGGAGGGAGCGATCCTCGGGGACGAGGCGACGGTTGGCCCCGACGCCCTCATCAAACCTAGAGTGAAGGTTTACCCTTCGCGCGCGGTCGAGGCCGGCGCCATCGTGACGCACAGCGTGATCCTCGAGAAGAAGGCGGCGCGGGGGCTCTTCGGGGCGCGCGGCGTGTCGGGCATCGTGAACGTCGGGATGACCCCGGTGATCGCGGTGCGCCTGGGCATGGCTTACGGGACGTCGCTCAAGCGGGGGAGCGTCGTGGTGGCCGGTCGAGATGCGAGCCGGGCCGCCCGGACGCTCAAGCGGGCCTTCATCGCAGGCCTGAACGCCACCGGAGTGACGTGCCAGGACCTCGAGCTCATGCCCATGCCTCTCACGCGCTTCACCGTCCGTAACCGCCAGGCCGCCGGGGGCCTCAGCGTGAGGACGTCGCCCGGCCACCCGGAATCGGTCGAGCTGAGGTTGTTCGAGTCCGACGGGACCGACCTGTCGGAGGCGATGCAGCGCAAGATCGAGCGGATCTTCTTCCGGGAGGACTACAGGCGCACCGGCGCCGCGAACATCGGGGAGCTGGAGTTCCCTCCTCACGCACCGGAGCAGTACACCTCCGGGCTGCTGGGGGCCATAGACGTCGACGCCGTGCGGTCCATCGGGCCGAAGGTGGTCGTCGACTACGCCTTCGGGCCGGCCTCGCTCGTGGGACCTGCCATCCTCGGTCGCCTGGGCTCCGACGTCCTGGCCGTGAACGGTTTCGCGGATGAGAACCGGCCCGTCCTCGTGGCGGAGGATGTCGAACGCCTTCTCGCTCAGCTGTCCGATCTCGTGCGTAATTCCGGCTCGGACCTGGGGGTCCTCCTGGAACCGGGCGGTGAGGTGGCGCACCTGGTCGACGATCACGGGCGGGTCGTGGACCCACAGGCCGCGCTCCTGGCCTTCGCGGAGTACGAGTCCGCCCGGGGCGCGGCCCGCATCGCGGTTCCCGTCTCGGCCCCCTCGGCCTGCGAGGCACTGGCGAGCAGGCACGGCGCCCGTCTCCTGTCGACCCCGACGGGTCTGCCGGCCCTGATGGCCGGGGCCCGAGCGCCGGGGGTCGGTCTCGCCGGTGATGCGGAAGGGACCCTGATATGGCCCTCGTTCATGCCCGCGCCGGATGGCCTCATGGCATGTTGCAAGGCGCTCGAGCTCGTGGCGACCTCGGGGCGCTCCCTGTCGGGGACGGTAAACGACCTGCCCGCCGTTCATCTAACGCGACGGTCGGTCCGGACGCCGTGGGCCAGCAAGGGCACGGTTATGCGACGCGTGGCATCCTCGGCGGCGCCGGGGAGCACGACCCTGCTCGATGGAGTGAAGGTGCGGGCCGCCGACGGGTGGGCGCTGGTGGTCCCATCGACCGACGAGCCGCTGACGCGCGTGTGGGCGGAGGCGGGGAACGGGGCCGCCGCCGCCGTTCTAGCGGAGCGCTACGTGGGGTTGGTGGAGGCCGCCATCGCCGGCGATGTGGATGAAGAAACATAGCTACTTGTCGACAAAGTGACCCCGAGGAGGATCGATGTGACCGAGGTACCCGAGGATCGCCGCTACAGCAAAGAGCACGAGTGGGCCAAGGAGAGCGACGGGCGCGTCGTCGTCGGCATCAGCGATTACGCCCAGGAGCAACTGGGGGACGTGGTCTTCGTGGGACTGCCCGAGCCGGGGGTGGGGGTTCAGGCCGGACAGCCGCTGGGGGAGGTCGAGTCCACGAAATCGGTGTCGGATGTCTACAGCCCCGTGAGCGGGACCGTGGCGGAGAAGAACGCCGAGGTCGAGGCCGAGCCGGAGCTGATCAACTCGGACCCCTATGGACGCGGGTGGCTCGTAGCCATCGAGGGCGAGGGGCTCGATCTGGACGCATTGATGTCGGCGTCGGAATACAAGAGCCTGGTAGAGGGCTCGGAAGGGTAGGTGCTCGTTGTCAACCCTAAACGTTTCCTATAGGGTCAGTTGATGTTCTGTAACAACTGCGGTCACCGGAACCCCGAGGGCTCGAACTTCTGCTCGTCCTGTGGAGGCCCTCTCGCGGAGTCGGGGGGCCAGGACACGACGATCACGTTCATGCCCGGCGAGCTCGAGGCCGACCTCGAGGAAGAGGTGCACGTCTCGCCCGAGGAGCTCGAGGGCGGGCGGGGGGTCCTGATCGTCAAGCGGGGCCCGAACGCGGGCAGCAAGTTCTTCCTCGACACCGACACGACGGGGGTGGGTCGCCACCCGGAGAGCGACATCTTCCTCGACGACATCACCGTCTCAAGGCGCCACGCCGAGATCCGGCGAGGCGGGGACGGCTTCTCCCTGCATGACGTCGGCAGCCTCAATGGGACCTACGTGAATCGCGAGCGGGTCGAGGGGGCCGAGATGCGTTCGGGGGATGAGATCCAGATCGGGAAGTTCAAACTGGTGTTCCTGAGCGGGGGCTGAGGGTGCCCCTCTCGAGATCGCGCGACTACCTGAGCATCGGCGAGGTGCTCGACTCCGTCCGCGCCGACTTTCCGGACGTGAGCATCTCCAAGATCCGGTTCCTCGAGGCCGAGGGTCTCCTCACCCCGGAGCGGACCTCTTCGGGCTATCGCAAGTTCTACGAGAACGATGTCGCTCGGTTGCGCTTCATCCTGTCGCTGCAACGGGACCAGTTCCTCCCGCTACGCGTCATCAAGGACCGCCTAGCCTCGGGCGAGGTGAACGGATCCTCGGCCCCCAGCGAGTACCCGGAGGGCGCCCCATCCCCGGCCGGCCCGCGGAAGGAGCTCAGATTGACGCGTGCCGAGCTCGTGGCGCAGGCAGGGCTCAGCGAGCCACAGGCCGCAGGCCTCCTCGAGTACGGCATCCTCGCCTCGAAGGAGGGGGACGGCTACGGCCGCGACGACCTCGAGGCCGCTCGCGCCGCTCGCCGCTTGTTCGAGTTCGGGGTCGAGCCGCGACACCTTCGGCTCTTCAGACAATGGGCCGAGCGAGAAGCCGCTTTCGTCCAGCAGATCGTGGGTCCCGGCGCGAAGAAGCGCGATCCCGAGGCTCACAACGAGGCGGTGGCCTCGGCCGAAACGCTGACGACGTTGTCGCAGCAGCTGCGGGCCGCTCTGCTCCGATCGAGCCTGCGAGAGCTCCTGTAGCTATTCATCTCCAAGTGTCTTTGTCGACTTATCGCTTTGTATCCAGCCTCGGGCTCGTTCTCCTGCTCCTGCTACCGCAGCCTGCCGGGGCCCTACAGGCCCCCGTTGAGCCGATCGAGGCCACTTGCTATGCGTGCCTCGTCGTGGACGAAACCGGGACCGGCCTGTGGCAGCGCCGGGCCACCCTTTCGCTTCCCAATGCGAGTACCACCAAGATGGCGACCGCGATGCTGGTGGTCGAGGAGGCCGAGCTGGACGAGCGGGTAACCGTGTCGCCGTCGGCCGCCGCCACCGGCGGGGGAGGGCTAGATCTCCAGCCCGGGGACGCCTATTCGGTCGAGGACCTGCTGTACGCGCTCCTCTTGACCTCGTCGAACGACGCGGCGGTGGCGCTGGCCGAGCACTCGGCGGGCACGGTCGATGCGTTCATGGCCCACCTCAACCGACTCGTCGATCGCCTTGGAGCGGGCGACACCCACTTCGAGACTCCTCATGGCCTCGACGTGGCGGGCCACGTTTCGACCGCCCACGACCTGGCCCTCCTGGCCGGCGCTCTGCTGGAGGACCGGGTGCTGAGCGAGATCGTGGCCACGCCCGGCATCGAGATCGAGGGTCCCAAGGGTCTCGTGGAGCTCGAGAACCGTAACCTTCTCCTCGAGGGTTACCGGGGAGCGATCGGGGTGAAGACGGGGTACACGCTCGGCGCGGGCAACGTGCTCGTTGCGGCCGCGACCCGTGATGGAAGGACCCTCATCTCGGTGGCCCTTCGCTCCGACGACGCGACCCAGGACTCCCGCTTGTTGCTGAACTACGGCTTCGAGGCTCTGGACCGGACCGTCCTCGTCCGGGCCAACCAGCCGGTCGGGGACCTGGTGATCGATCCGGGGGGCGCTGCCACGGTGGTGGCGGGCCGCACCTCGCGCGGCAGTGCCACCGCGGTGAGCATCAGGTTCGTACCCGACGTCACCCTCGATGAAGGGATCGAGGCGGGGGAGCGCGTGGGGTCGATCCTTGTCGAGGCCGGGGACGCTCTCGTCGACACTGTGCCGGCCATCGCTGCGGGAACGGTGGAGCCTGCGCAGGAGCATCCATTCGCTGAGGTTCTGGGCCGCATCATCGAGGCGGGCCACCGGATGAGTGATGCTGTGGGCCTTCTATGAAAGCTGAGTCCTCTCTGCCCGTTGACATCCTGATCACGCGCGCTCAGCTCACGGAACGGGTCGCGGCTCTAGCGGGATCGATCTCCGCCGATTACCTAGGCGGCGCCAAGCCGCCGATCCTGGTTGGGATCCTTAAGGGCTCGGCGCTCTTCCTCGCGGATCTCCTGCGCGCTCTCGAGATCGATGTGGAGGTGGATTTCATGTCGATCTCCTCGTACGCGCCGGGTGGCGAGCAGTCGGGCATCGTGCGCATCGTCAAGGATCTCGACTGCGACGTTTCCGACCGCGATGTCCTGATAGTGGAGGACATCGTGGATACCGGGTTGACTCTCAACTACCTGCGAAAGACGCTGGGGGAGCGGCATCCGAGCTCGTTGAAGACGGTGACTCTGCTCGACAAGACGGCCAGGAGGATCGTGCCGGTACCCGTTGAATACACCGGTTTCGAGGTGCCCGACGTGTTCGTCGTCGGCTACGGACTCGACTTCCAAGGCCGCTATCGGAATTGCCCCGACATCCTCGCGGTGACCGACCTACCTCGACTTGCTAACGACCCGATGTTGCTCGTGGGGCCGCTCTTCGACCCCAACGCAACATCGCCAGGGTGTTAGCCTCGCACGATGATCGAGCTGTCCCTCGTAGGCGTTCGGGTAGAGCTTCCTTCCAACCAGCCGATCGTCCTCCTGAAGGAAACCCAGGGGGAGCGGTATCTGCCCATCTGGATCGGAGCGGTCGAGGCCACCGCCATCGCCTTTGCATTGCAAGGCGTTGAGACGCCGCGCCCCATGACTCACGACCTGCTGCGCGACATCCTCCAGGAAAGCGACATCGAGGTCGAACGCGTCGTGATCAACGACCTCGTCGAGCAGACCTTCTACGCCATGATCAGGATGACGAACGATGGTCAGAGTAAAGAAGTCTCCTCTCGTCCGAGCGATGCGATCGCTCTGGCCGTCCGGATCAACGCTCCGATCTTCGCCGCCGAGGACGTTCTCGAGCAGGCCGGGATCGAATTGCGTGACGACGAGGAGACCGAGGTCGAGAAGTACCGCGAGTTCCTGGACCAGGTGACGCCCGAGGACTTCGCCACCGGACAGGGTTAACGCTCGACCTTTCCATGACGGTTGTCGTTGACACCGCGCGGGCGGGGTCGTACTCTTTCACTGTCGTAACTACCGAGGTGTCACTTACCAGGTCCGTCGGCCGATCGATGGCGGACCACGATCAGGAGGCGGGCGATGGAGCACACGGGCTACCGGGGACCCCAGGCGTGCAAGATCGTCGACATCACCTATAGGCAGTTGGACTACTGGACCCGCACCGGGCTCGTGGTGCCATCGATCCAGGCGGCCCAGGGCTCGGGCACGCAGCGCCTCTACTCCTTCAACGACCTCCTGCAGCTCAAGGTGATCAAGAGCCTGACGGACGCAGGGGCGAGCCTCCAGAAGGTCCGGCAAGCGATCGACTACGTGCGGGACGACCTCGAGGACGATTGGTCGAAGGTGACGATCGTCACCGATGGGGCCGGCGTCTACGCCTGCACCTCGGATGCGGAAGTGGTCGACCTCCTGCGAAACGGACAGGGTGTTCTGGGCGCCGTGGTGGCGGTCGGCAAGATCCGCGATCAGCTCGCCGGCACGCTGCGCGAACTCCGACCCGTAGGCGAGCCCGTGGAGTACGTTTCGGAAGGCGACCAGCGAAGGGCTAAGGAGGGGTAGTCATACCGGACGGCACGCACGATGCGGCCAGCATTCCCCACCTGACTCTGCCCCACGAAGAGGTCAAGTTCGCTCATAACAGCGAACGTCAGTTCGCCAAGCTCCTGGACTTCTACCAGATCGACTGGGACTACGAGCCGACGACCTTCGAGATCGACTGGGACCGCAACGGCAACCCGATCCAGCGCTTCTCCCCGGACTTCTACCTCCCCGAGTTCGACCTCTACATCGAGATCACCACTCTCAACCAGAAGCTGGTGACGAAGAAGAACCGCAAGACCCGCCGGCTCACGGCGCTCTATCCTGACGTGCGATGCAAGATCCTCTATCAACGCGACTACCTGAATCTGCTCGTCAAGTACGGGCTCGAGGAGCCGTCACAGGGCGCCCTGCTGCCGGATCGCCAGGCCGATGGGCCCGACTCGCCTCTGTCGTTGCTCGGCTCCGCGCTCGCCGGTTGATCGATCCGTCCCGGCCCGGGGGCCGATGAACGGGCGCGAGGAACGACGCACTCCACTCCTAGAGATGCACCAAGAGCTGGGGGCCAAGCTGACCGAGTTCGGCGGGTGGCGTATGCCCCTTCAATACGGCGGCGTGATCGCCGAGCACAACGCGGTGCGCAACTCGGTCGGGATCTTCGACGTGTCGCATCTCGGGAAGCTTCGGGTGGTGGGGGACGAGGGGGGCGAGGCCCTGCAGCGTGCCGTAACCGCCGATGTCCAGGCGCTCGAGGTCGGTGCGGCCAGGTACGCCCTCGTCCTCACCCACAAGGGCGGCACGATCGACGACGTCTTCGTCTACCGGATCGGGGACCAGGAATGGCTGGTCGTGCCCAATGCCGCCAACAACGACGCCGTCTTCCAGGCGATCTCTTCGGCCGGTCACGACCCCATCGACGAATGGGCGGACTGGGCGATCCTCGCGATACAGGGTCCCGATTCTTTCGACCTGTTCGACCGGGTCTTCCCGGGGTCCGGGGCGACGGGTCTGAAGCTCCACCGGTGGAAGACCGTGGACGTCATGGGGGAGGAGGGCATCGTGGCCCGCACCGGGTACACGGGCGAGCGCGGGTTCGAACTCTACGCTCCGGCGAACTCCGCCCCCCAAGCCTTCAAGGCCCTACTCGACGCCGGCGGGGCTCCGGTCGGGTTGGGTGCGCGCGACACCCTGCGACTCGAGATGGGCTTCGCGCTCTACGGTCACGAGCTGACGACCGAGATCAACCCGCTCGAGGCGGGTCTCGGCTGGGCCGTCGCGTGGGATGCGCCGTTCCGCGGCAAGGACGCTCTCGAGGCGGTGCGTTCCGAGGGGCCCGAGCGCAAGCTGTTCGGGGTCGTCTGCTCGGATAAGGGGGTCCCTCGACAGGACCATGCGGTAACTCTCGCGGGTCGCGACATCGGGCGTCTCACCAGCGGCAATT
>JALZOM010000116.1 GCA_030913945.1 Actinomycetota bacterium | reverse complement strand
GTCTTCCACCGGGTCCCGCTCGAGCCCCGCGTGACCGCCGATCAGAGTGGCGAGCTTCCCGGCGTCTACCTCACCTATAACGAGATCAGGCCCGGAAGCACCGAGCCCAGTGAGACGAGCTACCGATCGGCAGGGCCAGGTCGCGTTGGCCAGTCGCTCGTATACGTCGTTCGCTCGCTCGACGACGGTCGCAGCTGGTCCCAGCCGGCAGCGGTGAGCGCGGCCCCCAGAGGACACCAGTTCTTCCCCGACATCGATGCTTTCCGAGGACAGCTCGGAGTCGTGTGGCAGGACAGTCGCGTCGATCCCGCGTATTCGGTGCAGCGTCCGATCGGCAACATGTACGACGCTCAAGGACGCGCGGTGTCGTCGGGACGCAGCGTGGTGGACTCTTACTTCACCCACTCCACCAATGGCACTGCATGGTCTGGGACGACCAAGGTGTCGAGCCAATCGCATCAGTCCCAGTATGAGATGTTCGGCGGTCGTGATATCCCGTTCCATGGCGACTACAACTGGATCTCGCTCGCTAACACCGATCCAACGAACCCAAACAGCCCGCTCCTGGCCTACATGAGTTGGACCGACAATCGCGACGTCGTCCCGGGCGTTGATCCTCGTGAGACCGAAGCCGAGGACGGTTTCGTGGATGGGTTCGACGTGGCCCAATGCAGGACCGATCTGGGAACGCCGCCGGGCGGCGAGGTGTCCGAGGGCCCACTGGCCCGCAGGGACGCTCCTTACAGCGGAGACAACTGCGGGAACCAAGGAGGTCTTGACCAGAACATCTACGGGAACTCGCTGCTACTTCCCTAGCTCCCCAGATTCAGTAAACGCCCCCGGGTCTACCCCCGGGGCGTTTGCGCGCGCGAGGCACCAATCACTATTGGCCCCCACCTAAACCCCCTCTTCTCACAGTTGCAGCACAGAAAGGATGTTGCCGGCCGGGTCCTTGAACCAGGCGATGTCAGGTCCCTGGTCACGCATGATGCCTTTCCCGTCCTGTCCGAAGCCGTCGTACCTCTCGAAGCGCACGCCACGACCGGAGAGCTCGTCGACGGCTTTGTCGATGTCTTCGACGGGAAAGTTCAGGATCGTGAACGTCGCCGGTTCGTGGTTCTCCTTCGGGTACGCAAGTACGGTGGCGCCGCCGCCGAGCTTGATCTCCAGCAGGCCGTTCGCCTCCGACACCTCCAATCCGAGAGTCGTTCCGTAGAATTCCTTAGCTTGCTCGATGTCGTTCGTCGAGAAGCCGCTGAAAGCTTGCGCATCACTGAACATTGGAGCACCTCCGTCGCTATGTCGTGGATCAGCTCCGGTGGTCGCCCGGAGCTCCGGCCCGTCTTTCGGGTCTCGAAAGATAAGACCACGACGAGCTATCAAACTCATCGGTCAAGAGGCGCGTTTGCCTCTCTCGTTGCCTTTTTCGCAGTCCGGTGGGCAAAGTTCGGTGAAATGCCTCGCTGATCAGATATCGTCCACCGACCACCGTTCGGAAGCGGGGCCTGTGTTCGATCGCGCGGTGAATCTGCTTCGCGAAGAGGCCATCATGCCGGGGGGAATCTATACTTAGGCAATGCCTAGGAGAAAGAAGGTTCATCCCGCTGGAGAGGCGGCTCGCCTGCTGGGCATCAGCCTCGACACTCTTAGACGCTGGGACGCGCAGGGCCGCATCGTGACGCAGCGCGACCCTGCCAACAAACGTGTGGTGCCGGCCTCCGAGATCGACCGTCTGTTGGGCGAACGTTCCTCGAAGCTGAGCGCGCGTAACCGCTTCACCGGCGTGGTCCGTGAGATCGTCGTGGATGGCTTGCTCGCGCAGGTCGAGATCCAGGTGACCGAACCGACGCGAGTCGTCGCGATCATCACGCGCGAAGCATCCGAACAGCTCGGGCTACGGCCGGGCATGGAGGCCCAGGCGGTCGTGAAGGCGACCTCGGTGATGGTGGAGCGGTGATGAGGCTGGCGGTGCTCGTCGCGATGCTCGCGTTCACCAGTGGGTGCGCACGGGACGGGGGCGAGGCGGGTTCTGTCCCCCTGACGATCTACGCGGCATCCTCGCTGACAGAGGTCTTTTCGAGGCTCGACCCCGATGCTCGCTATCAGTTCGCGGGTTCGGATGACCTGGCGCTGCAGTTGCGGGAGGGCGCGCAGGCCGACGTCCTGGCCGCCGCAAGTCCCAAGTACCCGGCCGAGCTTCACGATGAAGGCGTCGTCGAGCAGCCGGTCGTGTTCGCGACCAACCGGCTCGTCCTCGCCGTTCCGGAGGACAACCCCGGTGGCATCCGGTCGGTCGACGACCTGGGCGCTCCGGACGTCCAGCTGGTTATCGGGGCCGAAGGGGTTCCGGTCGGTGATTACACGCGCCAAGTCCTCGAGAACCTCGACGCCACCGGCGTACTGGAAAGCGTCGTAAGCGAAGAGGAGGACGTGAAGGCGATCGTGAGCAAGATCGCGTTGGGGGAGGCGGATGCCGGATTCGTCTACGCTACCGACGTCAAGTCTGCAGAAGAAGACGTCTTGTCGATCGAGCTCCCGGCCGAGGCACAACCGACCGTCGAGTACACGATCGCCGTGGTGTCCGAAAGCGAGCGGAAGGCCGAAGCGCAAGATTTCATCGACCTCGTCCTGAGCGATGAGGGAGTGGAGGTGCTCGAGGCTGCAGGCTTCGGAACTCCCTGATGCGCTGGTTCCAACTCCTGTCGATCGTTGCGTGCGCCGTCGTTGTCGGATTCCTGCTGTTGCCTCTGGTTGCGCTCTTCTTGCGCGTATCTCCTGGCGACCTCATCGCAGCCCTTGGGAGCGGCGTCGCGCTCGACGCCCTGATCGTGACGCTCAAGACGAGTGCGATCGCCCATCTATTGATTTTGGGATTCGGCACACCCGCTGCTTACCTCCTCGCAACGAAGAGATGGAAGGGACGATCAGCGGCCGTGGCCCTGATCGAGCTTCCGTTGGTTCTCCCGCCGGTGGTCGCGGGTATCGCACTGTTGAGTGTCTTCGGCCGACTGGGACTCCTCGGCGAAACGATGGAAGTCCTGGGGATGTCCATCTCGTTCACGCAAGCGGCAGTAGTGCTCGCGGTCGTCTTCGTGGCCAGTCCCTTCTTCGTCAGGCAGGCGATCGTCGCCTTCGAGGGCGTCGACACCGGCTTGCTCGAGGCCGCCCAGACTCTCCGCGCTTCTCCGTGGCGGGTCTTCAGGCGCGTGGCGTTGCCTCTCGCCGCCCGCGGCCTCGCAGCCGGATCGGCTCTTGCCTTCGTGCGCGGACTTGGGGAGTTCGGCGCCACGATCATCTTCGCGGGCAGCTTCAGAGGAGTCACCCAAACACTTCCGCTCGCGATCTACGGCGAGCTCGACCGAGACTTCGAGGCCGCCATCGCTATCAGCGTCCTATTGGTTCTGATCAGCGCTGCGATATTGACCGCGATCCGATGGGGGCCATCGTGGAATCCCTTCACGTCGACCTCGCGCTAGCGCGCCGGAGCTTCGACATCGAGCTCTCGTTCGACCTCGATCACGGACTCATGGCGATAGCCGGCCCATCAGGCAGCGGGAAGACGACGCTGCTCCGGACGATCGCCGGTCTGGAGAGTCCCATGAGGGGCCGGATCGGGTTTCGGGACGAATCCTGGTTCGACTCCGAGAGGCATTTCGATCTGCCACCGGAGAAGCGGCGTGTAGGGATGGTCTTCCAGGACTTCGCGCTTTTTCCGCATCTCTCCGTGCGAGACAACGTAGCGTTCGGAGGAACCGACCGGGCGGACGAGATGCTGGAGCGTATGCGTCTGCGCGACCTACAACATGAACGGCCGGCCTCGTTGTCCGGAGGCGAGCGACAGCGCGTCGCGCTGGCAAGAGCCTTGGCGACGGACCCACTCGTCCTCTTGCTCGACGAGCCGATGGCCTCGTTAGATCCCGCCCTGCGTAACGAGGTGCGTGCCGAGCTAAGGGATCTGCTCGGGGGGGTCGCGATCCCGACGCTTCTGGTAACTCATGACTTCGAGGATGCCGCCGCTTTGGCCGAGACGATCGCGGTGATGGTGGACGGCAAGCTGCTTCAGGTGGGGACGGCATCGGAGCTCGTGGCGGCGCCGCGCGACGGGTTCGTGGCCAGCCTTACCGGAGCGAATGTCATCAAAGGCCGTGCGCGTGAAGCCGGTGATGGGCTGAGTCGAGTGGACCTCGACGGCGGGCACACGGTCTACTCCACCGACGCGGCGGAGGGGGAGGTGGACGTCGTCGTATATCCATGGGACGTCGCCGTTTCACTCGAACTCGCCGAAGGATCGACGCTCAACCACATCACCGCCCCGATCGATTCGAGCGTTGTGTTTGGGAACCGGACTCGAGTTCGCCTCGGTCCGGTCGTGGCGGAGCTTACGTCCGCTTCGTCCGAGCGGTTGGGGCTCGAGAAGGGAATGCTGGCGATCGCCTCATTCAAAGCAACCGCGACCCGTCTGATCCCGCGCTAGCCGCACCTCGTCTTCGATATCGGTATACCCGAATTGGTTGTCCGCTGCGAGAGCCGACCATCAATCCAGTCCTTTGCCACCCACTGGCGTCAGGCGCTCCTGCTGAGGCATCTCGGCGATCAGCGGCATCCCGCGTTGCACGAGCGTCTTTACGGCCTCGTTATGCAAGGATCGATCATGAGAGTCCTCATCGGCCCACAGCTCCGTCACCCAGACGGCATCGGGCTCGTCCTTCACAACGCTCACGATGTAGTACTGGCACTCGGGCATCTTCCCCAAGGTGGACGCGGCCTCGACAAGGACGTCGACCAGGGCGTCACGTTGTCCTGGATGAGCCACCAACTTTCCGAACATCGCGAACTTGTTCATGAGGCTCCTTCTCTAATCGGACGGCGTTAGCTAGATGACAGCTTTTCATCCCGGCGCCTGCGACGGTTACCCCCTAGCGATCTCATTCAGGAGGAACGATGGAAAGTGACACATCGATCGGCAAGCGACGCAAGAAGAATCTCAGGACCGTGCTCAGGCCCGGGCGGTTACTCCTGACGCTTGGCTTGAGCTTGGGCACCCTGATTTTGGTGACTCCGGTAGGAGGGGCTCATCCCGGCCATTACACATGCTTCGGCCGGACGGCAACGCAGCACGGCACCTCCGGCCCCGACACCATCGTTGGGACCGATGGTGACGACGTCCTGGTTGGCCTAGGCGGAAGCGACACGATCAAGGGATGGGGCGGCAGGGACCGGATCTGTGGGAACGGCAACGACCTCACCACGGCCGAAGTGCTCATGGGCGGGAGAGGCAGTGACCTCATCTCGGGGGGTGAAGGCGAGGACACCATCAACGGGGAAAAGGGCTCCGACGCGATCAGGGGCGGCAGGGCTGCGGACGAGATACGCGGTGCTTTCGACAACGACTACGTGCGGGGTGGTAAGGGAAATGACACCATCTACGGATTCGAGGGTCACGACACTTTACGGGGTGGTCCCGGCGACGACTACGTCCTCGGGCAGTCGGACGGCGATAAGTCTTTCGGAGATGCTGGCGACGACGTGATCGAAGACAAGTTCTGGGGTCCGGACGAGTTGTATGGCGGAGAGGGCGACGATTCATTGGATGCCTTCGATAGCCAAGAGGGGTTCGACATCCTCGATGGGGGGCCTCACGCCATCGCAGATGGCTGCATCTCCGACGCCGGGGATTCCAAGACGAACTGCGAGCTCTAGGGTCGAGCGTCCGACACGCGACCCGTCGGAGTCTGCATCAGGATGGGTAGATGAAACCGTCGCATGCGACGCGGTAGTACGGATCGAGGTCGGGATCGTTGTAGTCCTCGATCGTGAGTGAGTCCTCATTGCGCTCGAGGGGTAGTGCGGTTGTCGCTCGCAGCTCGAAGGGCCTCTTAGAGACGGTCCAGCGTGTGTTACGGGGGCTCTGAGCTTCTGCGCGCAGGAGCACCAGCCGGCCTTCGTTGCACTCGGCCCCCTCGCCGAAGCGGGAGATTCCTCCGTAGTTGATGGCTAGGGGCTTGCCACCAGAAGCGAGCGGGGTCAAGGCGTCGTCCGTCACGAAGAAGAGGTTGAGACGCGCCCATGGAGCGCCGTGACCCGCGAGGTCCATCACCTTGACCCACCACTCCTGGTCTCCGTCGCCATCGACGTCCGACGCGCCGACGGCGCGCGGGTAGCTGAAG
>JALZOM010000082.1 GCA_030913945.1 Actinomycetota bacterium | reverse complement strand
GCGGTTTCCTTCGATGCTTACCCTCCCACCAAGGGGCAACCTCCGTCCCCGGGAGTGGGAACATCAACAGATTGTGGCCGCCCGCAACAGCGATCTCCATAGCTCTTTTCGCCATCGTCTGTCCACGAACATCAACAATGTCTTCGCCACCGATTGGTTTCGATTCCCACGTCCTCGAGAGTTCAGGGGGGGTCCACTTCCCCTTGAAGAAATCGATGCGCAGATCGGCCACCGCCACGACCTCTATGTCCTCGACCAGCGCCGCCTCGGCCGCGTTCGCCGCCGGATAAGGCGGGATTGATAGACCCGCCTTCGAGAGGGAGGTGGCGGATGGAACTGACTCTGACTCAAGCAAGGGCCGAGGCTAGAGATTTCAGCCCCCTGACTCACCCGAGCACCAGCGCATTCATGGGATTGCTGTCAGACGAATCTCGCGATGTCATCCTGGCGCACGTTCGCGCTGAGCAGGATCGCCGGTTCGCGATCGCCCAAGCATTCAAGGGGATACTCGACCTCTGTCCTCTGTCCAACTGTTCCGAGTACGTAAGCCTGCTCAGCCAGATCAGCGATGCTCAGTACCCCGCCGGGATTTGCGGACCGATGACTCCTGAGCGGGTGGCCTACGAGGAACTATCTGACGGTAGGGCGCGTGGGATGCATGAGCTTCGCCGGACGTTCGCAACACGGCTTAGGGATCGGGGTGTTCCACTGGAAGATGTGCAGAGGCTCGGTCGATGGGCATCTTCGAAGATGCTCCTCGAGCTTTACAGCGCCTCGGACGGCGAACGACTCCGAGCCGCAGCGAACGCGGTCGGAGAGGCGATGAACGAGTAAGCGCCTGCGGCGTGGTCACACTCCGCTCATACGGCCTCGGCATCCGGATATATCGCCGCAGGTAGAACGAGTGGCGAGGGGCAGAATCGAACTGCCGACACCGCGATTTTCAGTCGCGTGCTCTGCCAACTGAGCTACCTCGCCGTCCGACCCGGAGGCCGGTCCCGAGGATAGCAACCTGAGGAATGTTGACGGGCATCCGTTTGGTACGCTCTTGTCCTTCGGAGCCCCAGTGGAGCAGCCAGGAGTGCTCATCTCCCTGTCAAGGAGAAGGTCGCCAGTTCAAATCTGGTCTGGGGCGCAACCACCAACGATCGTCGGGAACCTTCTTCCTGGCTATCAACCGATCGAGCACTTCGGTCGATTCTCTCTTCATGAGACCCTTGCGCGTGATCCTGTTGTGCATGATGACTCTCGGCCTCCTGGGGCCGCAAGCTGCGGGGGCGGCTGTTCCTCCTCCGCCGTGGCAGCCACTCCCGGGTACCTCCTGGCAATGGCAGCTCTCTGGGACGGTGGATCAGAGCGTCGACGTCGAGGTCTACAACATCGACCTCTTCGAGAACGGCTCCCAGGTCGTTTCGGATCTGCATGATGCGGGCCGCAAGGTGATCTGCTACATGAGTGCCGGGAGCTTCGAGAACTGGCGACCGGACGCATCCGACTTCCCCGCAAACGTGAAAGGTAGGACCAACGGCTGGCCGGGTGAGCGATGGCTCGACATCCGGCGTCTTGGGGTTCTGAAACCGATCATGCGCGAGAGACTGGATCTTTGCCGGACGCGTGGATACGACGGCGTCGAGTTCGACAACGTCGAAGGCTACGCGAACCGCTCGGGTTTCCCTCTCACACGAGGCGACCAGCGCTTCTTCAACGAATGGCTTGCGAAGGCTGCCCACGAGCGAGGGCTGGGGGCTGGTCTGAAGAACGACCTCTCCCAGATCGAGGTGCTCGAGCCGCACTTCGATTTCGCGGTCAACGAGCAGTGTTATCAGTACCGCGAATGTGGGCAACTGACTCCATTCATCGATAACGACAAGGCCGTGCTCCACGTCGAGTACGTGGCTGATCCCGAGGACTTCTGCTCCCGCACGACGGCCCTCGGGTTCAGCTCGCTCCGTAAGCGCTGGGCGTTGGGGACCTGGCGCATCGCCTGCGCCTGAAATTCGATACTTTCAACCCCACCTTCGGACTGGAGGACTCAAGCTGGGTCGAGGAAGGTGGATCCTTACCCACAACCCCTTCTAGTGAGGAAGACCCCCCATGTATCCTTTGAGCGGCACTTCATCGGATCTCAGGGGGTATCCATGTTCGTTTCCAAGACGCTGCGCGCGTCGTTCGTAGCGCTTCTCGTCGTAGCTTTGCTGCCGATCGCGGCATACGCAGGGCCCAAGGGCGGAAGACCACCCAGCAACGACAGCGGCTGCAGCCTGCCGGAGTCGAACGCCGAGGGGCTCGAGATCCTGAACAATTACTACCCCGGCTACTGGTGGGACCATACGAACCTGACGATCGCCGTGCAGGCGCATCCGAGTGCAACGCCGGAACAGCTTGCCGCCATCCGTGACGCGATCGCAACCTGGGACGCGGTGCTTCGTGACTGCTTCGACGGGCTGATCACCCTTACGGACGTGACGGGCTCGAAGCGGAGAACCGCCGACATCGTCGTCCATTACGTGCCGACGGCGGGCGGCGTGGTGTTCGGCGGGTACGCGATCTGCGGCGCGCACCATTGCCCGAACATCATCGTGCGTTCCGACCTCCCGCGGAGCTTGGACCGGGAGCCATACACCCCGGAGTACCTCGGGTGGGTAACCTTGCACGAGATCGGACACGCGCTCGGCCTCGGGCACGCCACCAACCTGCTCGAGAGCACCGACCTGATGGGCTACGGCTGGCCGGATCTCGGTGATCCGGTGCTGTCCGACTGTGACATCGACGCACTGCGGTTCATCTTCGCCTGGGCGTTCGAAGGCACCGAGCCCGCACCTCCGGCCGAGGGACCGTACGACTGCTCGCTCGACTGACGCCCAGTTCCAGAACCAAGCTCATACCGGCGAGGGGTATCCACTCCTCAGCCGGTTGTCTCTCTGTGTCTTACTCCAGCTCCAGGTCCAACGCCTCGGTGTCGGTCGCCTGACGATCCGAGATGCTGAACCCACTCTTCTCTAGGACCCGGATCGATCCGACGTTGTGTGCGGCCACGTGTGCGTGCAGCGGCCGAACGGGATCGAGCTCTAGATACAGGGTTAGCGCGCGTGTTGCTATCCCCCTACCCCAGAGCGCCTTGTCGATCCAATAACCCACCTCACGAATGCCGTCCTGCTCCCAACTGACGATGTTGCCCGCGACCTCACCATCGACGACGATGGTCCTGATGATGACCGTGTCGTCGGTCATGATCTTTCGCCAGTGCGTGGTGAACGCGTCGTGATCCCGAGAGGTGAATGCGGCCATCCGAGCAGCTTCCGGATCGAGCTGGTGTTCGTAGAAGAGGGGGAGGTCCGACTCGCTTACCGGACGCAACTCGACCCTCTTGAAGGAGGGCGGGCCCTTCCTGCTCCCGCTGGACATATCGTGGGGTGAGGATCGCATCGGCATTTCTTCCTGGCTCGGTGTCGTCGTGCAACCGTCGCCCCTAGCCAACCGCGCGTCAAGGACCGTTGATGTGGATCCATCTTGTCGAGGCAAGCCCGTCACCGTTCTGATCCCTCCGACCGCGACACAGCACCGGCGATAGGAAAAAGACATCCATTGACAACATCGTCTGCCACCCTGTTCCCTGTACCTTCACTCACGTAAGGGGCTCAAGGCATGCAAGAACTTCGCCGTTCGACGGTCATAGTCCTACTTGCTCTGGTCTCGGTCCTGACGCCGGCCCCCACGGCTGCCGCGCCGGCCTGCTTCGGCAAGTCCGCCACCCTGTCGGGTCACGGTCACCTGATCGGGACGCCCCGCGACGATGTGATCGTCGGTTCGAACGGGGCCGATCTGATAAAGGGGAAGGGCGGCGACGATCTGATCTGTAGCAGGGGTGGTGCGGACGCCGTCTATAGCGGGTCCAGTCGGGATCAGGTTCGTGCCGGAAAGAGTTCCGACTACGTACTGGATTCGAAGGGGAACTCGGACCGACTGTGGGGCGGAGCAGGCTCGGACAGCATCTCGATCAGAGGAGGCGTGGAATCGTCGCTATTCGCGCAGGACGAGTTGTTCGGTGACAAGGGCAACGATGTCCTGAGAGGTGGTTTCTCCGACGACACTATCCGCGGGGGCGGAGGGGACGACCTTATAGACGGCCGCATGGACCATGACGAGCTGTTCGGCGGACCCGGACAGGACGTCATTAGGGGTGGGCAGTACGTCGATACGTTCTACCTGACGGGCGATGGAGACATCGTGGATGGGGAGAGTCCTCCTTCCTCCGACTGGGTCCGCTACGAGCACGCGAAAGGCCCGGTCGAAGTCGATCTCGTCGCAGCGTCGGGCGGGCTCGCCGGAGATCCTCAGGACACCATCAACGGTGTGACCAGCGTTACGGGATCTCCCTTCGGCGACTCCATCAAAGGAGATTCGAGAGAGAACGTCGTCGACGGCCTCGAGGGGAATGACTCGATCGAAGGCCGGGCCGGGCGCGACTGGTTAAGGGCGCAGGCCGGTAACGACACTCTCGATGGCGGGGACGGACGAGACATCCTGGACGGGAACGCGGGGACCGACACATGCCTGAATGGGGAGAACAACCAGAGTTGCGAGGTGGTCGGCCCCTAGACGGCTCGCCGGCGAACCAAGAGCCACACGTCTGGCGCCCATCGTTCGGCGTTCGATACTCGAGCCACGAATCAGGCGTTGGCGATAGTGACCGACGTTCGCCCGCCGAGACCTGGGTGGTTCAGCGAAGCTTCAGCAACGATGGGTAACTCTCGCTCTACAACGCGTCCCCTAGCCGGAAAGAGAGACTCACATGGTCAAGCACAGGTTGTTCGTTGCGATGGTTTTGGTTCTTGGTTTGTTCACGGCGGGAACCGGGCTGATCGCTTGCACCGACAGTGGTGGGTCCACCTCCGCCAACGCTTCGTCTTCATCCGAAAGCGAGTCGGCGACCCCGTCTGCCGACCCGTCTTCGTCCGCAGAGCCGGTTGGGTTGTCCGAGCTTCCACAAGGTGATGACCCCGTCGATCTCGACCCCGCCGACTTCACAACCAAGATCGACAACCCCTACTTTCCACTGGTACCCGGCACACGCTCGATCTATCGCGAGATCGACGAAAAGGGAAACCATGTCAAAGTCGTCGTCATCGTCACGAGAGAGACGAAGGAGATCGCCAACGGCATCACGGCTCGTGTCGTGCGTGACACCGTCACCGAGAACGGCGAGCTGATCGAAGACACTTTCGATTGGTACGCGCAGGACTCCGAGGGCAACGTCTGGTACATGGGCGAGAACACAGCCGAGTTCAAGAACGGGAAGATCACAACCAGGGCAGGCTCGTTCGAGGCCGGTGTCGACGGCGCGCTCCCAGGCATCATCATGCCCGGCGACCCGCAGCCGGGACTCGCGTTTCGCCAGGAGTACTACAAGGGCAAGGCCGAGGACAATGGCGAGATACTCAGCACCGAAGAGATGGCAGACGTCCCGATCGGTCACTTCGACAACATGCTGATGACCAAGGACACCATCACGATCGAGCCCAACGTGCTGGAGTACAAGCTCTACGCCAGGGACGTCGGCATGGTGCTCGCACTTGGCATCTCGGGCGGCGGCGGTCGAGAGGAACTGGTCAAGACGGACAAGGTATCCGCCCCCGCCGGGACCGGGCCACTCGGCACGCCGAATCCCTAAGGGAGGTCGAAATAGCAATGGTTAACGCTGCTGAGGTTGCATCGTTTCGACGTCTTGGTTCCCTCAATTCGAGGGTCGGGGGTCGGAGACAGGCTTCGATCGCCGTGGGACTCGTTGCGGCCCTGCTGCTCGCGTCCTGCAGCGGAGCTGGCGATGACCGGGGAAGGGACGGTGCGTCCTCTGCTCCGGCCGCGCTCCCCCAACCGACACAGAAACTACTCGAGCTGGCGGGCCTGGGCGATCTGCCGGTGGCCTCGGCAAGCGACCGGATCGACATCACCACCCCGACGTTCTCCAACCCGACCCAGATCACCAACCCGCTCTTCCCGATCAGCGAGCTTCGCTCCGCGATCCTGAGCGGGAGAGTCGACGGCAAGCCGTTCCACACCGAGACAACGCTCTTGCCCGAGACGAGGTTCATCGAGTGGACCGAGGGCGAGACGGTCGAAACGCTCGTCTCTCAATACATCGCTTATCTCGACGGTCGTATGGAGGAAGCAGCGCTCGACTTCTATGCCCAGGCGGATGACGGCTCCGTCTGGTATTTCGGCGAGGAGGTCAACGAGTACAGGAATGGTTCGGTCTTCTCGACCGAAGGCACCTGGCTTGCGGGACGGGATGGTCCTCCCGCAATGATCATGCCGGGCGATCCTCAGATCGGGGAAGTGCACCGGCCAGAGAACATCCCCGCGGTTGCCTTCGAGGAGGTCGAGATCACGACGGTCGATAAGACGGTCGCCGCACCGACCGGACCGGTACAA
>JALZOM010000079.1 GCA_030913945.1 Actinomycetota bacterium | reverse complement strand
GTGTACCTCGATGGGGCTCGTGCAATCGACGGCGATCGCCTCCGCCCCAGCGGCCTTGGCGTTGTCGACCGTCTCTTGGGGCCAGCAGAGCCCGAGTACGCGGCCATCGGGGCCCACCGAACGAACCGCCTGGGCGGACGCCAGCATCCCGGACTTGCCGCCTGCTCCGATGATGGCGACGTTCATGTCCGGGCGTGCAAGCTTCGACATCGAGGCGGGAGCACCACACACGTCGAGTACCCCCAGGACGACCTCGTCGTCCAGATCGTCGGGTACCTCTGCATAGATGCCGGACCCGAACAGGATCGCTGTGCCCCGGACGCGCACCTTTTCGGACGCTGGATCGAGGCTGACGACCTCGTCGAGTCGCAATGGCGTCAAGGTGAGCGACACCAGTGTCGCTATCCGCGTGCCCACGGCGGGCCCCGCGCGATGGGCACCGAGCTCCGACACCGTGCCCACGAGCATCCCGCCGGATCCCGTAACGGGATTCTGCATCTTGCCGGCCTCGCTCACGATGCCGCGTATCCTCTCGCCCATGACTGTGGCATCGCTTTCGCTCGACTGACGTATCTGATGCCACGAGGCGGAGTCGATGTTCAGGAACTCGACATCGATGGCGACCTCGTCGGGCCGAAGCGGCCAGTCCGTATCGAGGACGCGCGACTGCTGGGGAAGCACGCCGGGTGGCTCTACCGAGCGATGGGTTCCGAAACGTTCCATGACGGTCGTTACGCCGTGACCGACTCAGCCGTCCGCTTGCGCCAGTACTCCTTGCCCTCTTCGGGCAGAGTGTGGATCGGGTCGTAGTAGTCGTACATGCGCTGAAGCGCGTCGGTATCGTCATGCTCGATCCCCGTGCGGTAGTTCTTGGTCCAGTACGAGATGCCGTTCACGCGGTCGTATGCGTCGACCTGATGAACCCACCGCTTTCCGACGTAGGGCACGTCGCACACGATGCGCGGCGTAGCGAATCCGGGGAGGTAGCCCATCATCGCGTGTTGCAATCCTTGTGCCTCGTACACAGCCAATCGCCAGTGCTCCGAGTTCGGGATCATGTCGCACATGTAGAAGTAGTACGGCATGATCTTGGCCTTATCCAGCAGAGTGAAGCAGAGATCCAACAGGGCGGGCTGCGAATCATTCACCCCGCGCATGAGCACGCCCTGGTTGCGGACGTCTCGGAAGCCCATACCCAGCAATTTGCGGACGGCCGTGGCAACGAGAGGCGTGATGGAGTTGGCGTGATTGACGTGGGCGTGGATCGCGATGTCCACCCCGCGCTCGTCCGCCTTCCTGGCCAGCCGCTCCATCCCTGCGAGAACATCGTCCTGGAGGAAGTGCTGCGGTATGCCCATGAGGCCCTTCGTAGCGAGGCGGATGTCCCGGATGTTTTCGATATCGAGCAGCGACCCGACGAAGTGCTCGACGTGAGAGATCGGAAGGTTGGCCAGGTCCCCCCCGGACACAACGACGTCCCTAACGGTCGGGGTCTCGCGCAGGTACTGCAGGATCGCCTCGTAGCGATCCTTCTGCTTCATCTCGAACCGGTACTTGATGACTTGAGGAACGCTGTTTCCGACGAGATCCATGCGCGTGCAGTGCCCGCAATACTGGGGGCACGTCGAGAGCAGCTCGGCCAGCACCTTCTGCGGGTATCGGTGAGTCAGCCCCTCGACCGCCCACATGTCCGCCTCGTGAAGGCTGTCGCGTTGCGACAGGGGGTGGCTCGGCCACTCGAGCTCGCGGTCCTCGAACGCCGGGATCATGTACCGCCGGATCGGGTCGCCCCACAGGTCGCCCTCGTCCATCGTGTTGAGCATCTGGGGCGGGATCAGCATCGACATCGTGGCTCGTTCCTGCTGGTCCTTCAGGATCGAGTCGGCGAGATCCTCGGGAACGAGGTCCCCGAACACCTTGCGGAGCTGATCCAGGTTCTTGACCGTGTGCTGCCGCTGCCACTTCGCGCTGGTCCATTCGGCCTCGGTGACGTCCTTATAGCCGGGGAGCCGCGACCAGTCGGGCTCCCGGAACTCGCGCTCGGGTGGGTAGGCGTATGGCTGAGGCGACGCGTGGGCTTTGGGCTCGCGGTGGATGGGCACGGCGGCACCGCTCGTGGTCGTCGTGGTCGTCATCGGTGGCCTCCTCTCGAGCTCGGCTGTTTCCCTCCGCCTACGGAGGATATCGGCTTTTGGCACCCTCTGGTGAATACCATTAGACAGATAGGCTGTCTAGCGGAATAATATTCGGCATGGACGAGAAGAACCGGAAGATCCTTGCCTTGCTGGAGGAGGACGCCCGACTCACCTACGCCGACATCGGCGAACGCGTTGGGCTGGCCCCATCGTCGGTCCACGACCGGATCCGCAAGCTCGAGCGATCGGGCGTCATACGGCGGTACCGGGCCGATATCGATCTCGAGAAGGTGGGCCTGCCCATCACCGCCTTCGTGAGCGTGTCGCTAAGGCCCAACTCCCCCGCAGACGTGCCGTCCCGGATCGCCGAGCTCCCACTGGTCGAGTCCTGCTACTCGGTCGCCGGCGACAACTCCTACACCGTCGTCGTCAGGGCCCCCAGCACCCCGGCACTCGAAGAGATCCTCGACGCGCTCAGGGCCAAGCTCGAAGTGACGACGAAGTCCACCATCGTTCTGTCGACGCCCTTCGAGCACCGCCCGATCACTCACACCGCCCCGTAGCCGAGCCCCCTACGAGGTGAGGCGGCGGCCGATCACGTAGCGCTGGATCTGGTTCGTTCCCTCGACGATCTGTAGGCCCTTCGCGTCGCGCATGAAGCGCTCGGCGGGGTACTCGGTGATGTATCCGTAGCCTCCGTGGAGTTGCACCGCGTCGGTGGTGACCTTCATGGCGGCATCCGTGCAGAAGAGCTTCGCCTGCGCCGCCTGCAAGGAATAGTCCTCGCCCGCGTCCCTAAGGGCCGCGGCGTGCCGGTAGAGACGACGGCCCGCCTCGATCTGAGTTGACATGTCGGCGAGCATGAATTGGACCCCTTCGTTGTGAGCGACGGGTACGCCGAACTGCTCGCGCTCCTTCGTGAACTCGAGGGTCGCGTCGAGCGCTGCCTGGGCGAGACCGGTGCCGCACGCGGCGATGCCAAGGCGGCCGGAGTCGAGCGATGCCAGGGCGATCTTGAAGCCCTGCCCTTCCTCTCCCAGGCGGCGATCGATCGGTATCTGAGCCTCGTCGAGCGATAGCTGCCACGTTGGCGACGAGCGCCAGCCCATCTTCTCTTCCTTCTTGAGTCCCGAGAAGCCGTCGGTCCCCTTTTCGACCAGGAACGCGCTGATCCCCTTCGGCCCCTCGCCGCCCGTGCGCGCCATGACGAGGACGACATCGGCTTCCTCGCCGCGAGTGCAGAACACCTTTCCACCGCTCAGAACGTAGGCGCCCTCGTTACGTTCGGCCTTGGTGGCCAGCGCGGCCGCGTCGGAACCCGAGTCGGACTCGGACAACGAGTAGGCGCCGAACCATTCGCCCGATGCGAGCTTGGTCAGTACGTCCTTCTTCTGCGACTCGGTTCCGTACTCGTTCACCGCGAATGTGCACAGGGTGTGCACCGAAACGCCGATCGCGAACGAGAGGTAGTGGTAGGCGAGCTCCTCGATCAGCAGGAGGTAGTTCGAGTAAGGCTGACCTCCACCGCCGTGATCCTCCGGGAACGGGAGGCCGGCGAGCCCCAGCTTCGCCAGTTGGGCGTAGAGAACCCGTGGGTCTTCGCCTCGGGATTCGTAGCCCTCGACCGCAGGAGCCAGCTCGTTCGAGCCGAATTCCCGAACGAGCCCGACCAGTGCGCGCTGGTCTTCATCCAGGAGCCTGGTGTCGGCGGGCATGTGCGGGACAATAAGGCACAACCAACCCTCACGGATGGAGACGACCGGCGCGTGAAGATCGAAGACAGAGAAGGACGTTCACTAGAGGAAGCCACGCTGACGCTGGACGACGAGGAGATCATCGATCTGCTCCAGGGCGTCGCCGACGTGGTCGAGGGCAAGCGTGAGCACCTCCATTTCTCGCAGCTCGGAGGCCCCCAACTGGTCGTGCGCCACGTCTCCGGGGCAGAGCCCGACCCCCTCGGTCGCCAGATGGACTGGTGGGTGGGCCCCCTCATACTCCTCGGAGCCGTGCTCGTGATGGTTGGGCTCGCCAACGTGGTGGGCTGGGTGGCGGGCCTGCTGTGAAGCCGCCCTCCGGGTCCGGCGGCGGGCTGGGCTCCCGCTCTGGGACGCTCGAACGCCTCGCCCACAGCGCCACCGACCCACTCGACCTCCTGGTGGTCGGCGGGGGGATAACGGGAGCGGGGATCGCTCTCGATGCGGTGTCTCGCGGCATGACCGTCGGGCTGGTCGAACGCAACGATTTCGCATCGGGCACATCGAGCAAGTCATCGAAGCTCGTCCACGGGGGGCTCCGATACCTCGAGCAACGTGAGTTCGGCCTCGTCCGTGAAGCGTCGACGGAGCGAGAGCTGCTGGGGCGCCTCGCTCCTCATCTCGTGCAACCGTTCCCGTTCGTCATCCCGATCTCGGATAGGTGGTTGCGCGCGAAGTTCGGCGTCGGGCTTTGGGCGTACGACGCGCTGGCCACCTTCAAGAACCTCAAGGCACACCGGTATATCGATCGCGAGGAGACCGAGTCTCTCGTGCCGCCTCTCCCGCGCAACAAGATGCGTGGTGGGTTCATGTTCTACGACAGCAAGACCGACGACGTTCGTCTGGTGATGGAGGTCTTGATCCAAGCGCGCAGGTACGGCGCCACAGTCTGCAACTACACACTGGTGCGGGACCTCGAAGGCAATGAAAACGTCTGCAGCGCGCTCATCGAAGACACCCTGACCGGCCAGGTCTTCGAGATGCGCGCGCGCAGGATCATCGCTGCAACCGGCGTGTGGACCGACCGGCTCGAGTCGTTGGCCAAGAACGGCGCTCCTCCGCGACTTCGCCCCTCGAAGGGGGTCCACCTCGTGTTCAACCGGGCGAAGATCCCCATGGCGGAGGCGGCCGCGTTCATCCCAGACGCGGAGCGCAAGCGGATGTTGTTCGTGATCCCATGGTTGGGCTCGGTCGTGGTCGGGACGACGGACACAACGTTCCATGGGGAGATCGACCATCCATCCGTGGACGACGAGGATCGCCGCTACTGCCTCGACGCGGTGAACAGCGCGTTCAAGCTGGATCTGTCACCCTCGGACATCTCCGGCGCCTACGCGGGCCTGAGGCCATTGATCTCCGGTGAGGCCGGCGAGACCGCGGACCTGTCCCGTCGTCACGCCGTCTATGACATCGCTCCTGGCATCACCGGTATCACGGGCGGCAAGCTCACGACCTACAGGCGGATGGCGAAGGACGCCGTCGATCGAGTGGCCGAGGACCTCGAGGTCGACGCGAAACCACGCACGGGTTGGATACGTCTTGGGTCCAGCGATCTCGACGCTCTGCGTGCCGCCATGGGACGCAGAGCCAAACACCTGGGGGTTTCCGATTCATCGCTCGAGAGCCTCATCAGGTCGTACGGGGACCGTGCCCTGGCGGTGTTGGACCTCGCGGTGAAGGATTCGCATACGGAGTCTCTGTCGGAAGGCTTCGCCCCCATCGCGGCCGAAGCCGCGTACTGCGTTCGCTACGAGATGGCCACGCACCTGGGTGACCTGCTCGCGCGACGCACGCGTCTGTCGCTAACCGACCCCGCTGCAGGGATAGGAGACGGCGCTCTCGCCCTCGATCTGATGTCGGAGGCGCTCGGCTGGGACCGGGCCGAATCCAACCGGCAACGGGATGCCTATCGTCTGGAGATCGAACGCGAGCGGGGGACGCGACTCGGTGACTCTCCGCGCCCGGAAGCCCACGCGCCGGGTGGTGCACGCACCGGATGACCTCCCCGAACCTCGATCACGAGCCGGAGCTCGTCCGGTCGTTCGACGGCACTCTTCTATCGGTGCGCGCCATGGGCGAGGGTGACGGGACGCCTCTACTGGTCGCCAATGGCATCGGCGCGAACCTGGCCATCTGGCGGCGGTCGCTGGTGGACCTCGCCCGCACCCGGTCCATCATCGCTTGGGATCACAGAGGCACCTTCGGATCGGCCCAGGCGGCGTCCGAGCGCATCGATCCCGGGGCGCACGCCGAGGACGCCATGTCCGCCATGGACCACCTCGACCTCGACCGTTTCGCACTCGCCTCATGGAGCACGGGCGCCCGGATCGCTCTCGAGATCGCGCACCGTTATCCAGATCGTGTGTCCGGGCTCGTGCTCATCTGCGGGACCTATGGGTACGCGCTGACCCGCTTCGTTCGTCATCTCGAGATCCCCTCAGCCCTGCCGTTGTTCGCCAGCGTCGCCAAACACTTCTCGGGCTTGCTCGAAGGCCCATTGCGCGGCCTCGTCGCGCGCCCGGAGATCGTGGGGCTCATCCGTCAATCCGGGTTCATCGCTGCGACCGCCGACACGAATGCGCTCGTGGACTTCATCCGGGGCATGGCCTCGTGCGACCTGCGCACGATCCTCGACATGTTCGAGGCTGTGGCCGGCGACCCCGCTCCCGACGCGCTGCAATCGATCGAAGCCCCGACCCTCGTGGTGGCCGGCGAACGCGACCCGTTTACCCCGTTGAAGCAGATGGAGGAAACGGCGGACGCGATACCGGGGGCGAGGCTCGAGGTCTACGACAAGGCGACGCACTACCTGCCTATCGAGTACCCGGCGCGTTTGTCCGACGACCTGCGGGCGTTCCTAGCCGAGCTTCCCGCCTAGACCTTCAGCCGGATCGCATCCGGCAGTAGCTCGAAAGTGGCCGGCGTCTCGCCCAGGACCTCGCCGTCGGCTTCTATCGGCAGCGGCCGATCGGCTGTGATCGACACCTTCACTCGCTTGGCCTCGAGTATGTCGGGGTGCGGAACGTGCTCACCTTTGAAGACCTTGGGCAAGATCGCGATGGCTTCACGCTTTCGGGCGTGCTCGATCTGGATATCGAACAGTCCGTCCGTTGGCGCGGCCTTCGGAGCGATCTTCATTCCGCCTCCGAAGAACTGCCCGTTCGCAACGACCATGTTATTCATAGGGCCCTCGTACTTCTTGTCCACGAGGTCCACCACTACGTTCGCCGCCTTGTGTTTGGTGATCGTCAGCCAGAAGGCGAAGAAGTAAACGGTGGGCCCCAGCCAGCGCGGAAGCCTGCTGGCGCGCTCTACGCACGCCGCACCGAGACCGGCCTCGGCGATGTTGGGGAAGTACCGGACGGTCTCACGGCCATCCTGCACGTAAGTGATCTTGCCGATGTCGATCGTGAAGGATTCCGGACCGTCGAGGTGAGCGGTCGCGAAGCCGGGGGCGGCGGGGATCCCGAACGTCTTGATGAAATCCGAGCCGGTTCCGGCAGCGACGACTCCCATGACGGCACCGGGATCGATGGCGCGATCGTCCTCGATCATCCCGTTCACGACTTCATGAACCGTTCCGTCCCCACCGACGGCCACCAGGAAGCGCGATCCGTTCCGCAACGCGTCACGGGCGATCTCGGTCGCGTGTCCCGCGTGCTCCGTGTAGCGCAGCTCGTACTCCAGCTCGCGCTCCCTTAGCTTCTCCGTCACCACCGGAAGAGCCTTGGCCACCCCGCCGCCGCCCGATCGGGCGTTGCAGATCAAGGTCATCACGCCGAAGGGAGAGCTCACAGGCCCAGGGCCCCCGGATTCATGATCCCGTTGGGGTCGACGGCTCGCTTGACGGCCGCCAGCACGTCGAACCAACCGTTCAATTCCTGCGGGAGCCACTGCGCCTTCGTGCGACCGATCCCGTGATGGTGGCTTATCGAGCCTTCCGCCTCGAGCGTCGCACTCATGGCCGCATCCCACCACGCCCGGTTCAGCTCGAGCGCGTCGTCATCGGAGGCACAAGCGGACGCTGCCGTGAAGTAGAGACATGCTCCGTCCGCGTACAGGTGTGAGAGATGACACCCGGCGATGTCGGCTCGGGAGGCGAGCGCTTCCTTCACCGAGTGGTACAGCGCTCGGAGGTTCGACCACGTCGCCACGACCTCGATCGTATCGATGAGTGCATGGGGTCCGAGCAAGCCATCGCCCCCCATCAACGAACGGTAGGCCTCGACGGCGTCGTTGCGGTGCGCCCACCAGTGGGCCACGAACGAAGGGTCTGCGTCACGGCCTCCGACCAGCTCCCGCGCGGCACGCGCCCGGTCGTCGTGAACGAATCCATCGAACGAGAGCAGGAGCAGCGGCCCTTCGGGAGGGTCCTCGTGATGGCGCAGGAAGATCGAGGCGTCTTCCTTGTCGTAGAGCCGCGCCATCGTCGGGCGGAGGTCTGATTGTGCGAGAGCGCGGCACGCCGCAACCGCCTCGTTCATGTGGTCGAAAGTCAGGGCGGCGTCGGCGCGGCCTTCGGGGATCGGCGAGACGCGCAGGGTCGCCTCGGTCACGATCCCAAGGGTTCCCTCCGACCCCAGCATGAGGGCGGCCACATCCGGACCCGTGGCCCGGCGCGGCGCGACTCGACTGCGCACGATGCGTCCGTCGGGGAGGACGGCCTCGAGTCCAACCAGCAGGTCCTCGATCCCGCCATAGCGGGCCGACAGCTGCCCACACGCGCGCGTTGCGATCCACCCCCCCACCGTTGACAGCGCAAGCGACTGTGGTTCATGACCGATCATGAAGCCGCGCGACTCCAGCTCCTCCGACAGGATCGGGCCCATGATCCCGGCCTGAACGGTGACGAGCCGGGACTTCTCGTCGAACTCCAGGATCTTGTCCATGGAGCGCATGTCGACCACCGCGGCGTCAACCGGCTCTATCGCACGACAGACTCCGGAGCCCCCTCCGAAGGGGACCACGGGCGTGGTCGTCCGGTTCGCCCACTCGAGTAGGTGGGTGACCTCCTCGGTGGAGCGAGGACGCGACACGAAGATCGGCAAGGGGCGAGCGGGGCCTCTGCGCTGGGCGATAAGAGCAGGTGCCGACCAATCCATCGAATGGTCCCGTAGATCGTGAGGATGGTCGCCGACCAAGCCGGCGGCGGCCAGGTCCTCGAGCGTGCGGCCCCTGGTCACGTGCGTTCGACGATGGCGGCGATCCCCTGCCCCACTCCGATGCACATCGTCGCAAGGCCGTAGCGAGCGTCGCGCCGTTGCAACTCGTGCACCAGCGTCGTCATGATCCGTGCGCCCGAACAGCCGAGCGGGTGGCCGAGAGCGATAGCGCCCCCATTGACGTTGACCCGAGCGGGATCGAGTCCCAACTCGCGGATGCAGGCCAGAGATTGAGCGGCGAATGCCTCGTTCAGCTCGACCAGGTCGAGGTCGTCGATCTTCAACTCCGCTCGCTCGAGAGCCTTGCGCGTCGCATGGATCGGCCCAAGACCCATGACGCGGGGCTCGACCCCAGCCGTGGCCGAGGCAACCACCCGCGCCATCGGTTTCCAATCGTTCGCATCCATCGCTTCCTCCGAGGCGATGAGCACCGTCGCGGCGCCGTCGTTGATGCCGGAGGAGTTGCCTGCGGTGACCGTGCCGTCATCGACGAATGCGGGGCGCAGGGCAGCGAGCTTCTCTAGCGTCGTGTCCGGTCGCGGCGGCTCGTCCGCATCGATCCTGACGGGAGGCCCATTCCGCTGCGGGATCTCGAGCGGGGCGATCTCGTCGTCGAAGCGGCCCTCGTCGCGCGCGGCGACCGCCCTACGGTGACTCTCGAGCGCGAAGGCGTCCTGGTCCTCGCGACTCACGTCCAGTTCCCTGGCCACCTCTTCGGCCGTCTCGCCCATCCGGTGGGTCCCGTACCTCGCCTCCAGCTTCGGATTGACGAAGCGCCAGCCCAACGAGGTGTCGTGGATCTCCGCGCATCGATCGAAGGGTCGTTCGGCTTTCGCGAGCACGAACGGGGCCCGAGTCATCGACTCGCTGCCGCCTCCGATGAGGATGTCCCCCTCGCCCGCTCGGATCGCCCGGTAGGCGGAGACGATGGCCTCGAGCCCGGAGCCACACAGCCGGTTGACCGTCGCGCCGGGGACCTCGACCGGCAATCCCGCCAGCAGGGCGGCCATCCGGGCCACGTTTCGGTTGTCCTCTCCGGCCTGGTTGGCGGCGCCCCAGTAGACGTCGTCGATGTCGTCCCCGGGGATCCCGTTCCGCTGGACGAGGGCGGCGATCACGTGGGCGGCCATGTCGTCCGGGCGCACGGAGGCAAGAGCCCCCCCGAAACGGCCCATGGGGGTCCGTGCCGCATCCACGATGAAGGCGTCCGTCATGGAGCCATCCTCGCATCCCGCCCGCCCGGGGTCCTCTCACTGCCCGAGTGCCCTCGGCCCGCGACGCCACTCGGCCCGCGACCGCCCTCCCCAGGCGACCCCCTCGCCTAGACCACTGCCATCAATGCCACGACCTCTAGCTCTCGCAGCCTGAAGGCACCTGCAAACCCCCTGTGATTCACTGGTCCATGTGGTCCATGTTGGACCGCGTGTACCTGTGAATCGCGTGTACCAGACCCTATTGAGACCACTCTGGAGGGGCCACACGCCCTCTTCCCTAGGTGTGGGGGCCGCCCCGTGGCCGATCAGTTCCTTCTTGCGAGCCGTCCACGTCGTCATCGTCGTCTTCGAGTTCGAGTGAGGTGTAGGCCACCACTCCCCGATGGACCGAATCCGTGGCGTCCTTCAGACGGGCGGCCAGCTCGGCGGTGGGTGCTATCTCGACCAGCTGACGGAGCAGGTCCACGAGCTGCTTGACCGAGCGAACGAAGTCACCGGCGGCGTCGTCGTACCCGAGGACCTCATCCAGTGGCTCACCGGAGGCCCACAAGCGGGCCCGAGCGGCGAAGCCCGGATCCGGCTCCCTCGTTAGCTCGAGGCCGCGAGCTTCCTCGTCCCTGTGGATCGAGCGCCACAGCGTCGTGAGCTCCTTCCAGACCCCATCCGACGCTCGCGAGGGCATGGACGCCGCCACCTCCGGGTCGGGACCTCGGGTCTCGAACACGAGGGCCGAGATGACCGCCGCCAGATCGGCAGCGTTCAGGTCCTCGAACAGTCCCTCCTCGATAGCCTCGACCACTAGAAGGTCCGACTCGTTATAGACCCTCGACAGGATCTCGCCCTTATGGGTGAGCGACCAACGTTCGACGTAACCAAGATGCTCGAGAACCTCGAGGACGCGTTCGAAACGGCGCGCCAGGGTTTGCGTTCTCCTGCCGATCCGGCGTTCGATGCCTCGAATCTCCTTCTCGAGTCGTGTCGCCCGCTCCGCGAAATGGATGTGGCGTGACAGGTCTGGACACTCGCTGCATGGATGTCGCTCCAGCCGGGCGGCCAGGTCCTCCATCTCGGAGCTTCCCGCCCGCACGCTCTCATCACGCGTCGGAGGAACCGGCTCCAGGTCGGCAAGATCGCGCGCTACCTTCCGCCGTGCATGAGCATCGCGAGTGTGGAAACCCTTGGGGAGCCTGAGCCGTCCCACCGGGCGAGGAGGCTCCCTGAAATCCACGGGTGCGAAGCGCACCATCGAACGTTCCTCCGACAGCGCAAGCACACGTGGACTCTTCTCGGACCGTCGTTGTGTCACGTCGAGAACCGCATACCGGCCGCGCCGACGGCCTCCTCGCACCTGGATCACATCCCCCGGCTCGAGTGAGTTGATGGCATCGAGCGTGCGCTCCCTGCGCTCGCGCTCCTGACCCGTGCCGTGCCGTCCCTCGAGGCGGCGGAGCTTGTCGTACAGCTTTCGGTAATCATCGAAGTCTCCGAGGTCGCAGCGGAACCGCTCGCGGTAGGAGGCGAGGTAGGCCTCCTGCCGTTCCTTCGACTGTTCCAACTGCACGACATCGCGGTCGGCCTGGTACTGAGCAAATGACGAGTTGACGAGATGCTCCGCCTCGGGGCGATTGTAGTTACGCACGAGGTTCACTGCCATGTTGTACGAGGGGCGGAAGGAGGACACCAATGGATATGTACGGGTTGAAGCCAGCCGCGTGATCGCATCGAACTCGATGAACCGCTGCATCAAGACGACGCAATGACCGAGCTCGTCTATGCCCCTCCGGCCCGCCCGGCCGGATAGCTGCGTGTACTGCCCGGGCGTGATCTGTTCGTGTTTCTCGCCGGTGAACTTCATGAGGCTTTCGACCACGACCGTTCGAGCCGGCATGTTGATGCCGAGCGCCAGGGTCTCGGTTGCGAACACGGCTTTGACCAGGCCCCGAGAGAAGAGCTCCTCGACGATCTCCTTGAAGGCGGGGATCATCCCCGCGTGGTGAGCCGCGACGCCGCGACGGAGGGCTTCGACCCACGAGTCGTAGCCGAGGACCTCGAGCTCCTCCGGCGACAGGTCACCCACTCTCTCGCTGGCGTACGTGACGATCTCTTTGCGCTCGGCGGCGGTGGTGAGACGCACGTTGTCCCGAAGGCATTGTGCGACCGCGTCGTCGCACCCCTTGCGGGAGAAGATGAAGTAGATGACCGGCAGCATCGATTCCGAGGACAGCCGGTCGATCACTTCGGTCCTCCTCGGCGGGCGCGATCGAGGGCGAGGTCGTTTCCCGCCCCGGCGTGGGCGCCCTGCCCCGCTACTCCTCCGGCGGCCCAACTGTCTGCCCTGAGGATTGGGAATCACCTCGCCATCCGGTTTCCGAACGAACATCGGGAGTAGCTCTTCGGACGCGAAGTACCAGTGGCGGATCTCTACCGGCCGTTGTTCCTCGATGATGACTTCCGTGGACCCTCTCAGGGTCTTCAGCCACTCGGCGAACTCCTCGGCATTCGAGACAGTGGCGGAGAGCGAGACGGTCAGGACGTCGATCGGAAGGTGGATGAGAACCTCTTCCCACACGCCGCCGCGATAACGATCCTGTAAGTAGTGCACCTCGTCGAGAACGACATAGCGTAGGTCCGTCAGAGCCGGTGCGTCCTCGTAGATCATGTTCCGCAAGACCTCGGTGGTCATCACAACGATTGGCGCGTCGCCGTTCACGGAGTTGTCGCCGGTCAGCAAGCCCACGTTCTCCGCACCATGGAGCTCGACGAAGTCTCCGTACTTCTGGTTCGAAAGAGCCTTGATCGGTGTCGTGTAGAAGGTTTTCCCGCCACCGCGCAACGCCATCCACGCGGCGAACTCGCCGACCACGGTCTTGCCCGCCCCGGTAGGCGCGGCGACGAGAACAGAAGACCCCTGCGCTACGGCAGCGCACGCCTGGCTCTGAAAGGGATCGAACGAGAACCCGTACGAGTGTTCGAAATCGACCACCACGACGGGGCGCTGGTCGGGCGTGTTAGCTGCCCTCACCGGGGGCATCGCCGCCTTCGGCGCCGGAAGGTGCCGTCCCCGGGACCGCCTCGGCCGGAACCGCGATAACAGACGCGCTCATCTCGGCTTCCGCGCGCGCCTTGTCGAGAAGATCGGTGGCCAGTTGCCACTGCGACCCCGCCTGATCGCGCTGCTCACCGGCGCGTTGCAGGACCTCATCGACCACCTTGCCGTCGACCTTGTTTGCCAGCTCGTAGGTGCGGGCTGCGGAGGCGTACGTATTGATGGCCTGGAGGAAAGCGGCGTTCACGCTATCCTGACCCGCGGGCGCGGACACTCCTTGTATCTGCTGCTGCGCGTTGGTCAGTTGCGCGAGCCACCCGATCACGTCCTTCTCCAGCGACCCAAGGCCCTCCGTAACCGAGGTCGGAGCCTGTGTCATCTCGCCCGCAGGGGGACGCACTATCTGCAGGATCGACCTCACTTCGGACGTGTAGTCGACGAGCTGGTCCTGCTCCTGGGCCAATTCGTCGGAACGCGATTGCGCCGCCATCACGACCCAGATAACGAGCCCCGCGATCACGGCCAGGACGGCGCCTGCGATCAGTCGGCCGCGGGTGGTCCGGTACCAGGGCTCTCGACGCCGTGGGGTGACCGTGGGGCGGGGGGCCGCGGCGGGACGCCGCTTGGCCTGGCTCCCGCGACCCTTCTTCTTTCCCTTGATCGCCATAGCCCGAATATATCGGAGGCCCCGTGGACCCACGCCTACTCAGCTTTGGGCCACGCCTCGCCGCCGCATGACGGTTCGAAGGATGATGATCGTGAGCTCGTAGAGCAGGTACAGCGGGACGGCCATGATCGACATCGTGTACGGATCCTGGCTCGGGGTGACGACCGCGGCGAGCACGAAGGTCGACACGAACGCCGTCTTCCGATGCTGTCTGAGTTGCTCGACCGAGACGGCGCCGACGAGGCCCAGGAAGACCAAGAGCAAGGGCAGCTCGAAGGTGAGGCCGAAAGCCAGCAGGAGGAAGCCCACGAAGCTCAGGTACGACTCGGCGTCGACGAGAGGTACGAGGCCCTCCCCTCCCAACTCGATAAGGAAGCGCAGACCGACCGGCAGCGTGAGATAGGCGAAGGTCGAGCCGACCAGGAACAACAGGATGGACGAGGCCAAGAACGGGATCGAGTAACGCTTCTCCTTCGAGGTGAGGGCAGGGACGATGAAGGCGTAGATCTGGTAGATCCAGATCGGCGACGTGACGGCGAGACCGACAAGCGCCGTCAACTTGAGGCGGAACTGGAAGCCGCCCGTGGGCTTCGTGAAGACGAGCTCGCAACCCTGCGGCCCAAGCCGATCGCGAGGCACATCGCACAGCGGAGTTCGCAAGAACGTCTGGATCGGATCGTAGAAAAAGAACGCGATCACCGAGATCAGGATGAATGCGAGAGCCGAGATGATGATCCGGGTCCGGAGCTCCCTGAGGTGCTCCATCACCGTCATCGCCTCTACCCTGCTGCTCGGCTTGGACTTCCGTCTAAACCGGAGCAACCTTCGTCGACTGGAGTCGGTGGCCATCAAGCCTCCGGATCCGTGGGGGTTCGCCCGTTCCCGCTCGCTCGGGGCTGTGCGTCGATCCCACGGGCCAGCGGCGCATCCGTGCCTTCCGGAGTCTCAACGGCCGTAGGGCCGTCGGC
>JALZOM010000051.1 GCA_030913945.1 Actinomycetota bacterium | reverse complement strand
TCCTTGATCCGGTCGCCCCGAACCATGCGTTCAGCGTCACGAAGATGATCGAATCCGATCAGGTACCAGTGGCCCCGCGCGGCCACTAGCCCCCACGGATCCATCGTTCGGGTGCTGAGCTCGCCCCGGTTGGCCGAGAAGTACTCCAGTCGCATGCGGCGCTGCTCTTGCAGGGCTTGCCGCGCAAGGCGTAGATGATTCGCCGGCCCAGGCTCCCATCTCACCGCGATCCCGCCGGTTCCGGTGCCCATCTGTTCGATACCGATCGCGTGTCCCAGCTTCTCCAGTGCCCGGCGAAGCGCATCCGCCTCTTCCATCTCGGGCAACGCGATCACGGCGGCGCCCCCGACGTAGAGAGACAGAGCCTCGGCCGGAGAGATCCTGAGCGGACTCGAGAAGTAGTCGGCCATCTGTACGAACACCTGATCGTTCTCGATCGACACGTCGATGAGGTCCCCCGGACCGTAGCCCGGAAGACCACACACGAAGACGAGATTGAGATCGCCGATCAGGTCCTTCTTCTTGACCCCGAAGCGCTCGGAGAGCTCGTCGATGGTTACGCCCGGATTCTTGATCGCGTACGGCAGAAGCAAGAGGATGCGGCGGAGCCTGGTCCCGAGCCGTCCCTCGGCGGTTTCGCTCATCGGCCCTGCACCAGTGGGCGCAGATGTTCGACGAGCGCAGCGCGGGCCTCGGACGGGCTGACGACCTGAAGACCCTCGCCGAACCCGAGCACCCACGAGACCAGCGCCTCGACGTTGCCCACGATCATCTCGACATCGAGCGCTCCTCCCGGCACTTCCGTAGAGGGGTTCGACGCCATGTTCTGCTCGGGCCACCAGCGCATGCGAGCGTCGAAACGCACCACCGCGGTGGTCGGCGCCTCGGTCTGTATCTCGAGGGCTGCGGAAACGTGCTCGGCCGCATCGAACCCCTCGGGTATCTCGTAAGTGACGTTGACGGTCTCGAGGTCCCCGGCGATGCGCGAGAGCCGGAAAGACCGGATGCTCTCCCGGTCCACGTCCCGGCCCACGAGGTACCAGCGCCCGCGACGGTGCACGATCCCGAACGGCTCCACTCGACGGAAGCTCTTCTGGCCCCCGCCCGATTCGTAACTGAACTGGACCCCGCGCCGGTCGACGAGAGCCGAGTAGACCGGACCGAGGACGGGCTCTTCCGCCGCCAGATCGGCTCCCCACGTGAAGCGCGGGCCGGACAACGGGCCTATCGGGGCATCGATCGAGAGTTTGAGGAGGCCGGAGCCCGCGTCTTCGCCCGAGCCGAGAAGCGCGTCGGAAGCGAGTCGCAGAGCGGTTAGCTCGTCGGGTTCGAGGTCGAGCTGCGGTAGGTAGTAGCGCGCTTTGGTGATGATGTATCCGTCCGCTTGATCGGCGTAGGGGTCCGTCGGCACCACCTCGAGCGGTATGCCCATCGCACGGAGGGCTTCTTTGTCTCGTTCGAAGGCGCGGCGGAAGGCTTCGTGGTTGGGTTGGTCGTACCCTCCGATGCGTTCGCGGATCTCTTCCGCGGTCATGGGCCGGAGCGTCTCGAGCAACGCTGCGATCAGGTTGATGAGCCGCTCGATACGTCTCATATGACGAGAGTATCCAAAGGTGGCGGCGGTACCGCTCATCGACGGGTTATAGGCGGCGGCGGAGCCTCAGCGCGTGATGTGGCTCACAGGGAGGCAGCGTGGTGGCCCGCGGCGGCGCCGGCCAGGAACAGCTCGGGGACCTGGTCCACCGAGCGGCCCATCGACGTCGGGTGCACGCCCCTCTGCTGGAGCGTGGACAGGCCGGCGGACCCCGCAGCCGTCACGACCCGGTGGCGATCGGATATCCCTGCTCCCTGTAATTGCTCGCGGACGACCACGTCCTGTTCCCCGGGCAGCTCCGGGACCACCACGGTCGCCCGCTCACGGGCTGCCAGGCGCAACGCGGTCAGGGAATGGTGGCTCACGCCGTGATGCCGGGCACGGGGATCGGCGAACGAGATCCGGAGCGCCGCGATCCCGGTGCCGCCCAGGGCTGCAACGGCATCCAGCACCTGACCTTGCTCCATCCCCGTGAAGCCCAGAGCCGAGGCGGTGCCGACGACGCCCGGTCCCATCGCCGCGATCGTCACGTCGGTCTCGCCGACCGCTCGAAGTGCCGCGAGCCCGCTGAAGGCATTCACCGCTTCGAGATCGCCGCCGAAGGCATGGCCGCAGGTGCAGCTGACATCGATCAGGTCCGCCTGGCGCAGCTCGCGCACGAGATTACTCCATGCGAGCGGCAACGCTCCCCCATCCGTCATGAGGTAGCCGACACGAGCCTTCGGATTCTGTGCCTTGACGCCAGCCGCGATCGCAGCGACCTGCGAATGTAAGGAGGCGACGACAACCGGCGTACCGTCGATCGTCTCGATCTCCGCGAGGCGTTCATGGTGCCGGCTCTCCTGTGCCTCCACCGCGACGACCTCCGTCTGCCATGGGGTGTATCGAAGCTTGACGATGTGCCCATCGCGGGGTCCGGGGGGGCCGCTGCCATCGAGGTTCCAGAGGATGAACCCCGCCCCGCCGGTGCCGAGATCGAGATCCAATCCGGTCGTGTTCACGACGACCCTGTCGCCGGGGCTGAGGCGGCCGAGCATGAATGGATATCCGACGGCCGCGATCTCGGACCCGTTCACGGAGACCGTGGCGCGCACGATGTCATCGGCCTCCTCGACGACCAGAACGACTTCGCCTTCCTTGAACGCGCCCACTACAGCGACGCGATGAGCTTTGTCACGCGTTCGTCCGAGGAGCGGAATGGGTCTTTGCAGAGCACGGTTCGCTGCGCCTGGTCGTTCAGCTTCAGGTGCACCCAATCGACCGTGAAGTCCCGACGCTTTCGTTTCGCGGCGCGGATGAATTCCCCTCGCAGCTTGGCTCTCGTCGTTTGCGGGGGTTCCTGAGTCGCCCTTTCGATGTCACGTTCATCGCACATGCGCTCGGCCATCTCTCGTCGCTCGAGCAGGTAGTACAGGCCCCGCTTGCGGTTTACGTCGTGATAGGCCAGATCCATCAGCGCTATGCGGGGGTGGGCCAGCGACAGGTTGTGCCGCGATCGGTAATCCTCGATGAGCTTGCGCTTGGCGATCCAGTCCACTTGTCTCACGAGCGCCTCCTGATCGCCTTCAAGGGAGGTGATCGCGTGCTCCCACATGACGGCGATCTCCTTCAGCACGGGATCGTCGCGCTGGTCTACCCAGCGAAGAGCCTTGGACAGGTACTCCTTCTGCATGTCAAGGGCGGACGCTTCACGACCGTTGGCCAGCCGGACACGCCGGGTACAGGTCATGTCGTGGGAGATCTCGCGGATCGCGCGGATCGGGTTCTCGAGCGTCATGTCCCGGATCTGCACGCCCTCCTCGACCATGCGCAGCAACAGAGCCGTGGTCCCGACCTTGAGATAAGAGGTCCACTCGTTCATATTCGAGTCCCCGACGATGACGTGAAGTCGCCTGAACTTCTCGGCATCGGCATGCGGCTCGTCGCGCGTGTTGATGATCGGTCGCGACCTGGTCGTCGCCGATGAGACTCCCTCCCAGATGTGTTCGGCGCGCTGCGAGATGCAGAACAGAGCCCCGCGGGCGGTTTGCAGCACCTTCCCGGCGCCGGCGAATATCTGACGTGTCACGAAGAACGGGATCATCACCTCGGCGAGACGACCGAACTCGCCGTAACGGGAGACGAGGTAGTTCTCGTGGCTCCCGTAGGAGTTCCCTGCCGAATCGGTGTTGTTCTTGAACAGGTAGATGTCGCCGGAGATCCCTTCCTCCCGCAGCCGGGCCTCCGCCGCCTTGAGCAGGCCTTCGAGGATCCGCTCCCCTGCCTTGTCGTGGACGATCAGGTCGTAGACCGTGTCGCACTCGGGGGTCGCGTACTCGGGGTGAGAGCCCACGTCGAGATAGAGGCGGGCGCCGTTCTCCAGAAAGACGTTGGACGAGCGTCCCCACGACACGACCCTCCTGAAGAGATATCGCGCCACTTCATCGGGCGATAGCCGGCGCTGCCCCCTGAACGTGCAGGTGACGCCGTACTCGTTCTCGGTCCCGAAGATCCGCCGCTCCATGCCGTCAGGATACGCGCCCCGACGGTCGTAACCGAGACTCAGAGAAGCGGGGTGATCTCTTCTTCCGGGAAGCGCCGGAACTTTCGGCGGGCTCTCGACCGGTCGAGGATCGCGAGTTCGAGGCTGCCCACCGGGATCTCGCCTCCGCCCACCGACTGCAGAGCCTCGTGACCGAGGGTCACGGCCGCAGCCAGGTCCGGCGTCGAGGCCGGATAGTCCTTCGGATAGCGCTCCTCCACATAGGCCTTCAGTTGCTCCGACGCCCCGCCCATGGCTACGTATCCCGTGCGGTCTGAGACCGACCCGTCGTAGAGGATGTGGAACAGCTCGTTCGTAGCGGTCGTCTCGCCTACGGCGGCAACGAGGATCTCGCACTCATAGGGCTTCACCTCTGACGTGAAGATGTTCCCAAGCGTTTGCGAGTAGGCGTTCGCCAGCCCCTTCGCGGTGACGTCCTCACGCGAGTACGAGTAACCCTTGACATCGACAAGGCGGATGCCACCGATGCGAAGCTGCTCGAATTCGTTGAACTTGCCGACCCCTGCGAACGCTATGCGGTCGTAGATCTCCGAGATCTTGTACAGGGTCGCGGAGGTGTTCTCGGCCATGAACAGGATGCCGGCCTCGTACTCGAGGGCGATGACCGACTTGCCCCGGGCGATGCCCTTGCGCGCGTAGTCGGCCTTGTCCCGCATAAGTTGTTCGGGGGAGACGTAATAAGGCATCGGCATGAGCTATGCCTCCTCGCCGGGTCGTCGCACATCGATCGGGTGGCTCTCCTGCGACCGGATGTCTTCGGCGCGCTCGGATATCAGCTCTTCGAAGAGACGCTGGATCTCCTCCTCGGGGATCTCGACCATGCCTTCAGCGGAGATCGCCGCAACCGTCGGGTAGATGCCCCTCATGAGATCCGGTCCCCCCGTCCCGACGTCCTCGTCGGCTGCGTCGAACAGCGCCTCGATCGCGAACTTGACCGCTTCCTCGCGGGTGAGGTCGAGCCGGTAGCGCTTCTTGAGCGACGACCGAGCGTCCTTCCCCCCCGAGCCGGTGGCGTGGTAATCGTCCTCCTCGTACCGGCCGCCGGTGACGTCGTACTTGAAGATGCGGCCGTGGCCGCGCGCCTCGTCGTAACCGGCGAACAGCGGCACGACGATCATGCCCTGCATCGCCGCGGGCAGGTTCGCACGGATCATCTGGGACAGCTTGTTCGCCTTGCCCTCGAGCGTGAGGCGTTCGCCCTCGACCTTCTCGTAATGCTCGAGCTCGGTCTGCAACAGGCGGACGATCTCGACCGCCGGGCCCGCGGCGCCGGCGATCGCCACGGCGGACATGTCGTCGGCCGCGAAGACCTTCTCGATCGACCGGTGGGCGATCTGGAACCCCTCGGTCGCCCTGCGATCCCCGGCGACCACGACCCCCTCGTCGAACCGGAGGGCGAGGACCGTCGTGCCCTCGGGCGCATGGACCTGTCCCTCGAACCTCGAGGGGGCCTCTGCATCGGTCTGGTGGCCCTTCAGGAGCTCGGAGAACGACGAGCCGGGCCCATGCACGGGCCTGCGCAGGAAGTCCGCTCCGAAGTCAGGTTCGCCTTTCAAATGGTCCCCTCTAGATAGTTGATAGCCGCCCGCATCAGGCTCGGGTCTTCATGGAGCTTACCGAGGCCCCGGTTGCAGTTGAAACACAGTATGCCGCGCACGAGGCCGGTCCCGTGATCGTGGTCCACGTGCTTGGCCGGCCGCTTCCCGCAGACGGCGCACAGCCCGCCCTGGCGCAGGATCATCCACTCGACCTGAACGGCATCGACGCCGTAGCGACGCTTGAGGTGGAAACTCCTCGTGGTGCCGTGGTGCTTCTCCCGGTTGGCGCGGCTGATGCGGTTGTGGCATGGCTTGCAATAAGTACCTCTTCCGGATCCCTTGGAGCGATTGCGGACGAAGTCGTCAGCGCTCTTGTGCTCCCCGCAGCTCGGGCACCTAATCCGGTTGTCGGGTTCCATCGCTCCGCTCGAGGTACTCGATCGCGCGGAGGATGATGCTCGAGTCGTCTTGGAACGCGCCCATGCCGGCATTGCAATGCAGGCAGAGGATGCCTCTGATCCTTCCAGTGGTGTGGTCGTGGTCCACCTGGGTGGCGGGAGCCGTCCGGCACACAGCGCACAGTTTCCCTTGGGCCGTCTGCAATTCGTCGACGTCGGCTGCCCCCACCCCGTACCGCTTTCTCAAGTGGTAGTGGCGCGCGCCTCCGTGACGCCGGACGCTGGCACGCGTCCTCTCGTTATGGCAGCGCTTGCAGTAGAAGGCTCGTCCTGTCTTCGAGTTGCGATCCCTGCAAAAGTCGGTGTCGGGCTTCCGATCACAACCTGGGCATCTCATCCCGAGCCCCAGCGGCGTGGGTGTCGCTCACACTCAGTAGTGGACACCTTACGCTATGCATTCACTCCCCGCCCTTTTGAACGTAAGACCGGACGAACTCCTCTGCGTTCTCCTCGAGGACCTCATCGATCTCATCCAGGAGATCGTCGACCTCGGAGGTCGCTTCGGAGGATGCCTTCTGTTTCTCGGGCTGAGTTTGCTCTTCGTCTTTCTTGGGTCGGGACTTGCGAGTCTGGCCTCCGCCTTCTGCCACGTTGCACCTCACCTCATTGCTAGATGTGGGAGAGATGCTATCCCGCCCCTGCGACGCACCTCCACAGCCGAGGGGCGTGAACAGAGACGCCGGTCGCCGAAGCTAGCCGCCGAGGTTGCGGATCAGCGTCGAGGCGTCGGGACTGGAGTCCAGGACCTGCTGCACGTGGGCCTTGGTCCCGCGCGTCGGCTCGAGCGTTGGGACCTTGCGCAGGGGCTCGTCGCCCGTGTCGAATATCAGCGCGTCCCACGAGGCCGCGACGATCGTGGGGCTGAACCTGCGGAGGCACTCGCCCCGGAAGTACGCGCGGGTGTCTTCGGGCGGATGGTCGACGGCATAGGCGATGGCGTCGTCGGAGACGATCCGCTCCATCTTGCCGGCGTTCTGGAGTTTGTAGTAGAGACCCTTGGCGCGCCTCACGTCGTGGTACTGGAGGTCGATCATCCGCAGTTTGGGAGCGTCCCACGCCAAGCCATCGCGCGCACGGTAAGCCTCGAGCATGGCGAGCTTCGCCACCCAATCCAGTCGGCGGGTCATGGACATGGTGTCCCTCTCGAGGCTATCCAAGGTCAACTCCCAGGTATCCAGAACCTCGCCTGTAACGGCATCGAAGTCGTTGTCGAGCGCGTACTTCTTCGCCAGGCGGAAATACTCCCATTGGAGCTCGATGGCGGTGAGCTTGCGGCCGTCGACGAGCTCGATCGTGGCGCGACAGCCAGGGTCGTGGGACACGGCTCTCATCGCCTGGACCGGCTCGGCCAGGGTGAAGTCATCGGCGATGAAGTCGTCCTCGATCATCCTGAGGATGAGGGACGTGGTCCCGACCTTGAGGAAGGTCGACGTCTCGGACATGTTTGCGTCGCCGACGATGACGTGGAAACGCCGATAGAGGTCTGGATCCGCATGGGGCTCGTCGCGCGTGTTGATGATGGGCCGTTTGAAAGTCGTCTCGAGCCCCACCTCGACCTCGAAGAAGTCCGCACGCTGAGAGATCTGATAGTCGACCCCCTCCGAACCGTTCTCGGCCCCCACCTTCCCCGCACCTGTGAACACCTGACGCGTGACGAAGAACGGGATGACGTGCTTCACGAGATTGGGGAAGGGCGTCTGGCGGTCCACCAGGTAGTTCTCGTGACAACCGTACGAGTTGCCCTTGCCGTCGGAGTTGTTCTTGTAGATGAAGACACGCTCGCCGTCGGGAACGATGTTCCGGGCGGCCTCGATCGAATCCTCGAGGATGCGCTCGCCCGCCTTGTCCCATGTGACGACGTCACGGGCATTAGAGCATTCGGGGCTCGAGTACTCGGGGTGAGCGTGATCCACGTAGTAGCGGGATCCGTTCGGCAAGATGACGTTCACGAGGCCGGACTCGTCCTCGACCGCACTGGAATCCATCGGCGTGCGCTCGAAGCCGCGGGCATCGCGCAGAGGATTCTCTTCCTCGTAGTCCCACTTCACGCGTTTGAACGCCGGCTTCGCGTAGGCGTTGATCAACAGAGACGAAGTCAGGATCGGGTTGAAGTCGTCGGCCTCGCGGATAGCTATCCCGTACTCGGTCTCTATCCCGCAGATCTTTGGAACGGTCATGGCAACAGGTTAGGCGGTCGCTAGAGGTACTGGCCGGTTTGCACCTGTTCGACCTGGCGAGGACCCTCGCCGTCTCTGTGCTCGCTTACAAGCGTCCGGATGTACACGATGCGCTCGCCCTTCTTACCGGACACGCGGGCCCAGTCGTCCGGATTCGTCGTGTTCGGAAGGTCCTCGTTCTCGCGGTACTCCTGGTGGATCGCCGCAAGCAGGTCGCTCTGGTTGATCCCCTTCGGCTCGCCCGCGATAGCGCGTTTGATGGCCGTCTTCTTGGCGCGTCGGACGATGTTCTCGATCATCGCCCCCGAAGAGAAGTCCTTGAAGTACAGCTCCTCCTTGTCGCCGTTGGCGTAGGTCACCTCGAGGAAGCGGTTCTCGTCCTCGTCCGAGTACATCCGAGCGACGGTTGCGACGATCATCTCTCGCACGGCCTTCTCGCGCGAGCCGTGCTTGTCGATCTCGGTCTTGGCTATGGGGACGGTGGTCGTGAGGTACTTCGAGTAGATGTCCGTGGCCGACTCCTCGTTCGGACGCTCGATCTTGATCTTCACATCGAGACGACCAGGACGAAGGATCGCGGGGTCGATCAGGTCCTCGCGGTTCGAGGCGCCCACGACGATGACGTTCTTGAGGCTCTCGACACCGTCGATCTCGGCGAGAAGCTGGGGCACGATGGTCGACTCGATGTCGCTCGAGATGCCGGAGCCGCGAGTTCGGAACAGTGAATCCATCTCGTCGAAGAACACGATCACCGGCACGCCTTCCTCGGATTTCTCCTTGGCGCGCTGGAAGATCATCCGGATCTGCCGCTCGGTTTCACCGACGTACTTGTTGAGCAGCTCCGGGCCCTTGATGTTCAGGAAGTAGCTCTGGCGCCCATCGCGACCGAGCTTTGCGGCCACCTTCTTGGCGAGCGAGTTCGCCACCGCCTTGGCCACGAGCGTCTTGCCACAGCCGGGAGGGCCGTACAGAAGGACGCCCTTCGGGGCTTCGAGCTCATGTTCGCGGAATAGGTCGGCGTGTAGGAACGGCAGCTCGACCGCGTCCATGATCTCTTCGATCTGAGAGGTGAGGCCGCCGATATCGTCGTAAGAGATGTCCGGCACCTCTTCGAGGATCAGCTCCTCGACCTCGGGCTTCGGAAGCTTCTCGATCACATGGCCGGACTTCGGTTCGAGCAACAGGCTGTCGCCGGGGCGGAGATGTAGCCCCTTGAGCGAATCCGCCAGCTCGACAACTCGCTCCTCATCGGCCCGGCCGGTGACCAGTGCACGATTCCCATCTTCGAGGCGCTCCTTGAGGAGCACCACTTCACCCTGCACCTCGTACTCGAGGAGCTCGATGACGTTAAGCGCCTCGTTCAGCATCACTTGATGCCCGCGCTGGGCCTTCTCGAGGTCGACCTCGGGCGAGATGTGAACCCGGAGCTTGCGCCCGTTCGTGAACACGTCCGCGGTCGAGTCCTCGAAAGCCTGGAGGAAGATGCCGTACCCCGATGGGGGCTGGGTCAGTTTCTCGATCTCCTCCTTCAGTGCGACGAGTTGCTCGCGCGCGTCCCGCAGCGTTCCGGCAAGTCGGTCGTTGTTGTCGCGTGCGTTCTGGAGCTCGTCGGAGGTCTCGGCCAGGCGCTTCTCGAGGCTGTGTATCTGGCGCGGCGTCGCATCGAGCTTGCGCCGCGTCAGTGCAAGCTCCTCCTCCAGCAGCTTCACCTGGCTCTGAAGTTCCTGGACCTCTTGGTCGTACTCGGCAATCCTGCGCTCGAGCTCGTTTTGAGGGACCGCCACCACCTCCTATAGGCCGTAGAGACTACTCCCTAGGCATCCGGGATCGACGCATCTTCCAGCCCTGCCAACTTGCGCGCGGTGACGATGAAGCCGGTGTGTGCGACCATCCTGTGGTCCGGACGCACGGATTGCCCCTCGATGTTCCAGGTCCGAACCAGTCCTTCAAACGTGTTTACGATCCCGAACCCGCCGCGCCGCATCGCCTCGACCGTCTGCTGCACCTGGGGCACGGTCGGCAGGTAGCAACACATGATTCCCCCAGCGGCCAGGGAGTCGGTCGTTCGACCGACGGCGCGCCACGGCTCGGGCAGGTCGAGCACGAGCCTGTCCACGCCGCTCTCGGGGATGTCCTCGAAGACGTCGCCCACGCGCAGATCGACGTTCTCTGGCTTGCCCCCGAGGCCCTCGTACCACTCCCTTACGTTGGCGGCTCCGCGCTCGTGGTGATCCTCACGTAGCTCGTACGAGATCACCAGGCCCGCATCCCCCACCGCGCGAGAAAGGGCGAGGGTGAGCGATCCGGAACCGGTGCCTGCTTCCAAGACGGTGGCGCCGGGAAAGATGTCGGCGTACATGATGATCAGGCCGAGGTCCTTCGGATACACGACCTGTGCACCCCGCTGCATCTTGAGGATGTAGTCGGACAGCGTGGGGCGGAATGCGAGCATCCTCGCGCCCTTGCTGGACCGGACGGTGGTCCCCTCTAACGCTCCGATCAGCTCGTCGTGGTCGAGGATCCCCGCGTGGGAATGGAACTGCTTCCCCGTGCTCAGCGTGATGAGGTAGCGCCGGTCGCGGGAATCCACCAGCAGGATGCGCTCCCCCGCCGCGAGAGCCCGCTCCGTCATCTTGCGCGCCCATCGAACTGGTTCATGGCGACAGCCTAGTGCGGTCGCCCCTCCGTCTCTACTCTTCGGCTGAGCCGAACTGTGCGGGACGTTGGTCCAGCTCGACGGTCTCGGTCCGCGTCCCGTCGCCCTCGCTGATGATCGTCAGCTCCACCTCGTCGCCCGGAACCAGATCCGCCAGGGTGTCGATGAGGTCGTTAGAACTCGAGATCCGCCGGTCGTCGATAGAGGTGATGAGATCTCCGATGTCCATCTCGACCTCCTCGGCCGGTCCGCCCGAGAGAACCTCGAGGACCAGGGCCCCTTTGGCATCGTCGTCGAGCCCGAACTCGTCCAGCGCCGCCGGTTCGGGATCGCCCACAGACACTCCGAGCCATGCATGCTCCTGAAGGGGTTCCTCGAGGATCTGCTCGATGACCGGAAGCGCCGAGTCGATCTCGATGGCGAAACCGATGTTCTCGGCGGCCGCAGCGAGAGCGGCGGCCGAGTTGACGCCGATCAGACGTCCGTTCACGTCGATGAGCGCCCCGCCCGAGTTACCCGGATTGATCGCGGCGTCAGTCTGCAAGAGACCCGTGAACCGCAACGTCTCGCCGGCCGCAACCGGGATCTTGATGGTTCGGTTCTGGCCGGAGACGATCCCCTTGGTGACGGTGACACCACCCAGGCCCAGCGGGTACCCGATGGCGATGACGTCGTCGCCCAGTTCGAGGGCGTCAGAGCGTCCGATCTCGATCGGGGTGAGATCGTCGGCTTCCACCTGCACCACCGCCAGGTCCCGTTCCGGATCGACGCCTACAACCGTTCCGTCCATCGCGTCGTGCTCCTGGTCATTGAACACGACACGTACCTCGGTGGCGTCCTGCACGACGTGGTTGTTAGTGATGATGATGCCCCGCCGGTCGATGATGACGCCCGACCCCTGGCCCTTGCCTTCGCGAGGGCCGAGCACTCCCTGAGTCAGCGCGGTTACTTTCACGTTGACGATCGATGGCAGAGCACGCTTCACCACCTCAGATGTCTTCGAATGTTCGAGCGGCGCGTCGACTTGGTTGATCGAGATATCGGACGTATCGCTGGGCTCGCCCTCGGGGGCCCGGGAGGCGGACGCATCCGAGCCCGAGGACCGGTCTTCGGAGCCCGGCGGCGAAACCTCGACCGAGCAGGCCCCAATCGCGAGCGTGGCCGCGAGCATCAAGGGAACTAAGGATCTGTTCATGGAGTCAGGATAGAGGCGGCCGGCAAATACGCGGACGCTACGCCGCTACCTCTGCGGGTCTCTCGGCCGCAACCACCTCGATCTGCCCCCCCATGATCCCACCGAGAGCGAACACGACGAGGTAGGTGCCCGGCGCCAGCCCGAAGGGCGCTCGTACTTCGTCCGACAGATCGGTGGGCGCCTGCAGGCCGAGGATCTGCGTTGTCTTCGCCGGGCCCTCGAACAGCACCTCGCGCGACTCGGGGTTCACGAGGAACCACTGCTCTCGATAGTGCCCGGCGGGAGCCGACCACGTGCGAGAGACGACGAACGGTAGCGTCCGCCCATCCTTCAACGAGATGCCGGAGGCCCCATCTGCGCTCCTGGAAGGAGTCACGTGCCCGATAAGCAATTTCCGCTGCGAACCCGAGATGTCGGCTTCTCGCTTCATGCCCGGAGGATACAACCGGTCCCGTCATCGCTCCGTGATCGGCCGCGGACGTAAGCTTCCGAGACATGTGTCTGTTCTGTGAGGTGGTTGAACGGAAGGTCCGTGCCGAGGTCGTCTATGAGGACGAGACGAGTATGGCGTTCCTCGACCACCGTCCGTTGTTCATGGGACACACGCTCCTGGTACCGAAGGAGCATCACGAAACCCTCGCCGACCTCCCGCCGGCACTAGTTAAACCCTTCTTCGCCACCGCACAGCTCCTGGCTCGTTGCGTACAAACCGCTTTTGAAGCCCAGGGCACGTTCGTCGCGATGAACAACATCGTCAGTCAGAGCGTCCCGCACTTGCATCTGCACGTCGTACCCCGGCGGAGGAAGGACGGCCTGCGCGGGTTCTTCTGGCCACGCACGAAGTACGCCAGCCCAGAAGAGATGGCTGAGACGGGAGAGCGCCTGAGAACGGCACTGGCGAAGTGGGAAGAAGCCGGGTGAGCGTCGAAGAGCTGACGTTCGAGTCGTCGGATGGACTGACCCTCGAGGCGCTGCTGGTCGGTCCCGAAGATCCACGGGCGGGGCTGGTGCTGTGCCACCCTCACCCGAAGATGGGCGGCACGATGAACGCTCCGCTGCTCGAAGCGGTGACCGAGCGCATGACGGACGAGGGGTGGAGTGTTCTCCGGTTCAACTTCAGGGGGATAGGCAAGTCGGAGGGCGAGCCCACGTTAGGGATCGACGAGGTGCAGGACGCAAAGGGAGGGATCGCCGTCATGCGCAGGCGCTATGCGGACATGCCTCTCGCGATCGCGGGGTGGTCGTTCGGTGCGGCGGTGGCGATCCGCGCCGCCGCAGAGGATGACTCGCTGGTCGCCTGCGTCGCGATCGCGCCCGCCGTGAAAGAGAAGCCGGGGGTGACCGCGAGCCTCCCGCCGCCGGAGGAGATCGATCTCGGTGTCCCGTTGCTCATGATCGCAGCCGCCAACGACGAGCTGGTCGAGTCGGAGGACTGCAAGACCTGGGTGGCGGACATTCCTCACGCCGAGGTCACGGTGGTCCAGGGCGCAAACCATTTCTTCTGGGCTAAATACGACAAGCTTGGCGACGAGATCGTTGATTGGTTGAACGGATCCATCCAAACGTAGTGGACGAGGAGACGTTATGGAACTGGGACTTGACTGCGCGCAACATCAGTTGTCGTGGGACGGCCTCAAGGAGCGGGTGCTCTATGCGGAGTCCGCGGGCTTCGACGGCGCCTGGGTCTTCGACCACTTCAAGCCGCTCTACGGCGACCCCTCCGGACCGTGCCTGGAGAGTTGGACGTTGCTGGCCGGACTGGCCGCGGTCACCGAACGGATCCGGCTGGGTCCCCTCGTGACCGGCGTCACCTACCGCCATCCCTCGATGCTTGCGACAGAGGTGGTGACCGTCGACCACATCTCACATGGGCGCGTCGAGCTCGCGATCGGCGCAGCCTGGTTCGAAGGCGAGCACGTCGAGCTTGGGATCGACTTCCCGCCCGCGCGCGAGCGGGCCAACCGGCTCGAGGAGGCGATCCGCGTCATCAAGCTGCTGATGACCGAGGACGACGCGACCTTCGAGGGCGATCATTACCGCCTGAGCGGTGCGACGTTCAATCCGAAGCCGGTTCAGAGCCCTCATCCCCCGGTGTGGATCGGAGCGGGTGGCGAGAAGGTCATGCTCCCCCTCGTAGCTCGGGTCGCCGACGTGTGGCATGGCTTCGGTTCCGTGCAGGAGGTCACCAGGAAGTCACGCATCATCGACCAACATGCCGAAAAGGCCGACCGGGACCCATCGTCCATCGGCCGCAGCACATCGCTGTCGATCTCCGAGCCGTGGGACGAGGTCCGGACGCGAGCTAAGGACCTAAGCGACGCCGGCTTCTCTTATCTCACGGTCGACTGGCCCGACGAGGGGCGGGAGCGAGTGGACGAATTCGTCACCGACGTGATGCCGGAGATCAAGGCTGGCTGAAGATCAACCTGGCGCACTCCCCCATTCCGTCGCGAGCAGTGCGTAGACGTACTCATCACCCCACTCGCCCTTGAAGATCTCGCTCTCACGGAAGTGGGCTTCGCGACGCATGCCCAGACGCTCGAGCAACCGCCACGAAGGAACGTTGCGCGGGTCGCATCGGCCGATGAGGCGATGAAGTTCCAGATCTTCGAACCCGAGTCGCAAGAGGACGGTGGCTGCCTCACGCCCGTAACCTCGCCCCTGCTGATCGGGGTCCAGGACGAACCCGATCTCTCCCTGTGCGTGCTCCCGACTCAGCACGGTAAGGCTGACGTCACCGATCAAAGTGTTCGTGTCACGCACGACCACGGCCAGCGCCAGGCCCTTCCGGTAGACCTCCTCGAACGGTCGGTCGGTGCGAGAGGCCAGCACCTCGACCACTTCGTCCCGGGACCGCGGATCCCAGTACAGGTAGGTGGTGACCTCTCGCTTGGACTGGATCCCGTGGAGGGCATCCAGATCGTCGACGGTGAAGGGCCGGATCGTCAGACGGTCCGTCTCCATCGGATAGGGAGGACGAGACATCAGAAGTACATCTGTTTCCAGGCCGACCACCAGTCATCCGCCCGTGACACGATCGTGCGCCCATCCAACACCTCGACGCCCATGCGGTGCCGGTACGGCTCGACGTGATCCGGCGTCGCCAGCTCGACCTTGATCTCGGAGGGCCGGCCAGGATCGTACGGAGCCACCGCATCGAGGTCGCCGAGAGCTTTCTCGGACGCCGCCTCGATCATGCCCCGAGCGCGCTGCGGGCTGATGTGTCGAGCGCTGAAGCGACCGAAACCTTTCTTCACCGCCACCGTGGTGAGGCCCGCGCCCAGGAGGGCCTCGCCTTCGCGGCAAGTGGCGGCGTCGCCCGTCACCATGAGCACCGGGCACCCCCAGTGCCCACACAGCGCCGCGTTGATGCCCGTCTCGCCGACCGCGGTGTCGTTGAAGTAAAGGCCGTGCCAACTCGTGCCGCTGACCGAATGGCTGAGGACTCCATCCATCGTTCCCGCCATCGCGTGCATGGCCACGAACAGGGCCGCGTCGCACCCTTGTTCGAGAGCCTCCGTATATTCGGTCCACTCGCTCTGCACGACCCATTCGCACCTGGGATCGAGCAGCTCGGGGATCAACGAGTTGAAAGTCCAGCCCTTACCGGCCCCGTGGCAATCCATGACCACGACCTCATCCGCGCCACCTGCGTAGGCGCCGCGAACGGCTGCGTTTATCTCCTCCGTGTAGAGCTTTCGTCCCTCTTCGTAAAGAGACTCACCCCCAGTCGTTTGCTCCCACTTGGTGATCCCGGCAACACCTTCCATGTCGCTGATGATGAGAACGCGCATACTGCCTCCTCCGGCCGGCTCATGCGTCGCCGACGACTCGTTTGATCTCGTACAACAGAACCCCCGCGGAGACCGCCAGGTTGAGAGATGAGGCCGCCCCGCTCATCGGGATCCGAACGCTCAGGTCGCCGGCTTGCTCGAGTTGATCGGGCAACCCTTCTCCCTCACTGCCGAACAACGCTATCGCCGGCAGAAGATACGCAGCCGACACGTAGCTGTCCTCGCCCGCCGCGGATGTGGTGATCAGTTGCATGCGATGCCGTTCCCGCCACTTGAGGGTCGCTTCGGACGAGGTCCGACACACGGGGACCCCAAATAGGGTGCCCATGCTGGCTTTGACCGCACTGGGATGCCATGGATCGGTGGTGTCGCCGATCAATAGGATCCCCGCTCCCGAGACCGCATCGACCGTGCGCACGATCGCCCCGAGATTGCCGGGGTTCGAAACCCCATGAAGAGCAACGAATAGCGAAGTCTCTTTCACCTCGAGGTCGTCCAGGGCGAGGCGGTCCATCCCGACTATCGCAGCCAGGCCGGACGGATGCTCTCGTTGGGCGATGGTCGCGAAGGAGCCGCCCGAGAGGCGTGCAACCGTCACTCCCCGGCGCTCGTGTTCTCTGACGATCTCGAGGGCGGCTTCACTCGACAAAAGGTCCTCCGATAACAGGATGACCTCGACGGGCGCCCTCTGCTCCAGCGCCTGCCACACCGGCTGGATCCCCTCGGCGAGGAAGGTGCCCGTGCCGTCCCGATGCTTTCGCTGCCGGAGTTTGCGGGCGCGCTTCAGGAGCGGATTGGCGGTGCTCCTGATGATGTCGGAGCCCGGCCCCGCTGTTCCTCGTTCCACGACGGCGGGCGAGTCACTCGGTCCCGGAGGGAGCGTCGGGGGCGAGCTGCTGGAGGAACCCATCGCATCTCGTCGCCTCGTCGCCTTCCCCGATCGCGCCGGCCGCGACTCCGAGCCCCCGCAGGGACCGAAGGAAGCCCCGGTTGGGCTCGTGGCTCCATGGGACGCGCCCGACCCCGCGCCATCCGGCCTGCCGGATGCGGTCCAGCCCACGGTGATACCCCACACGGAAGTACGCATAGGCCTCAACCGGGCGTCCGGCGGTCAGGGCCCGCTCCCCAAGCTCGGACCACGCCGCCAAACAAGTGGGGAACCGCGCCGCAACCTCAGCAACGTCTTCGTCGCTCGATGCCTCGTTCAGCGCCTCGAGCGAACCCTCGGGCTCCTGCACTCTCGTCTCAAGTGGTTCGTTAACCGGTACCTCGACCATCACCGCATGGTAAGCCGCGCGGGGCTTCCTGTTATGAATCGTCGTGCGGGACGCCGATCGGCGGCTCGCCACGACTGAAGAAAGGGGCTCAGGTCGTCATGGATGTGAATGCCCTGTTCCTCAATTGCACGCTAAAGAAGTCTCCGGAGGCGTCCAACACCCAGGCGCTGATAGACGTCGTCGCTCGCGTGTTCGAGGGCCTCGGTGTCGGCACCGAGACCGTCAGGGTGATCGACTTCAACGTCCCGTTCGGCGTCTACACCGACATGGGAGATGGGGACGAGTGGCCGCAGATCCTCGACAAGATGAAGGCGGCCGACATCCTGATCGTCGCAACCCCAATCTGGTTCGGGGTCAGGGGCTCCATCGCGCAACTCGTCATCGAACGCCTGGACGGCACCTACATGGAGGGCGACGCAGAGACCGGCCAGTTCCCACTCTACGGAAAGGTCGCCGGAGCCATCGTCACCGGGAACGAGGACGGGGCGCATGACGCGGCGGCCACCACCCTCTTCAATCTCGGGCACCTGGGCTGCACGGTTCCTCCCAACGCCGACTGCTACTGGGTCGGCACGGCCGGGCCGGGGCCCAGCTACATCGAAGCGGGAGGCGACCGGCATCTGTACACCAACAAGACGGCGCGCTACTTGGCACACAACCTCACGTTCATGGCCAAGCTCCTGAAGGAGAATCCGATCCCGACGAATCTGACCGCGTTGATCGCCGAGGCGGAAGGAGTGAGCGACCCCTAGGAGCCGATCGCTCGTTCGTGCAGCCCTCGATCTCGGCACGGTCTGTGCTCCCGCCCTTCTTATGAGATGCTGTGACGATGCCGAGAACCTGGAAATTCGCCGTCGTACAGACGGAGGACAAGTTCACATGGGCCCTGACCGCAGACGGTCGAACGGTCTACGAATCAGACGACGCTTTCGACGACGAGGCGAGCGCTCAGGCTGAGGTCGACTCGGTCAAGAAGGCCGACGTCCGCAAGGGTAAGCCCTAAACAGGCGCAGCACGGCCCGCTCCTCAAGCCGTCCGAGTAGACCCTCCACTGTCTTCCGAGCCCACCTCCAAGGCGTGATCGATCGCTTCCTCCATACGCATCCTTGTGCCCTCCTGCCACGCTTCTGTGAACGCGTTCCGTCCGAGCTGCGAGCGGGCGATCTCGATTCCTTTCATGCAGAGGATCTGCTCGGCCGGCGGACGGCGGGCCCCGATCGCTTTCCGCAGGGCCTCCGAAGCGCCGAACAACCGAGCGGCCCGGTGCAACTCGTTGAGCTCGACGGCCACGAGCGCCAGCTCGTCGAGGCAGTCCGCCACGTCCCACGTGTCACCCAGTTGTCGCCAGAGGATCAGGCTCTCCTTTGCGAGGTCACCCGACTCCTTGACGCGGCCGAGATCTCGTGTCGCTCCGGCGAGATTCATCAGGCAACGAGCGATCCCCTGTTTGTCCTCCATCTGACGGAATAGCTCCAGGCTCTCGTCGAGCATCTCGATAGCGGCTTCGGCCCGGCCCTGTGTTCGCGCCAGATAGCCCAGGTTGTTCAGCGTCTGCGACATGCCCAACGTATCGTCCAGCTGCCGCCACAAGGCCAGACTCTCTTCGTAATACTCACCGGCCTCGTCGAGACGGTTCTGGTCCGCTTCGATATTGCCCAGCGCCTTGATCGTCTCCGCGATGCCCCTCTTGAGTCCCAGCTCCCTCTGGATGTCGAGGCTTTCGCTCAGATGAGCCACGGCCACGTCGTAGTCGGTCCTGGCCCTGGCGAGGAGCGAGGCCCCACCGAGGATCTCCGAGCGTTCGACGGTGCGGGCGCCCTCGCTTCGACCCAGCGCTGACTCCGCCCACTTCCGAGCTTCGCTCAGATGTCCCCGGGTGGACCAGAAGTACATGAGGACGGCGACCAGCTTCATCTCGAGATCTGGGTCGGCCCGCTCGCCGGCCCATGTCAGGGCGGCCCGGTAGTTGTCATGTTCGAGCTCCAGCCGTTCGAGCCACCGGATCTGGTTCGCGCCCCGTAGCTCCGACATCGCCCGGCGGGCGAGGTCGAGGAAGACCTCGGCATGTCGCTGGCGAGTTGCGTTCCCTTCTCCGCTCTCGGACAGGACCTCCAGGGCGTATTCACGGATCGTCTGGAGCATCCCGAAGCGGGGGTCGCCATCGGTGGAGTGCGCCTGGCGAAGCAGACTCTTCCCGACCAACGATTCGACGCCGTCGAGCACGTCCATGCCCGGATCACCCGCCGCCTGTGCCACCTCGTACGCGGATTCGAGGTCGAAACCCTGGGCGAACGCGGCCAGCCGGCGAAACAGCTTCTGTTCCTCCTCGGCCAACAACTCGTAGTCCCAGTCGATGGCATTCCTCAGCGTCTGCTGGCGGGCCGGCAGATCACGAGGGCCGCCCGTCAGGAGGCCCAGACGACTACTCAATCGCTTCAACAGAGCCGCCGGCGGTAGCAACTTGACCCGCACGGCTGCGAGCTCGATCGCCAACGGAAGGCCGTCGAGACGACGAACGATCTCCGTGATATCCGACACGTTCTCCGGCGTAACCGCGAAGTCCGGCTTCGCCGCGCGCGCCCGCTCTTCGAACAGCTGGATGGCTTCGTAGTGCGCCATCGAATCGATCATCGGAGCCTCGCCGATGCGAGGAAGACCCAGCGGAGGCACGGGAAACTCCTGTTCGCTCTGCAGCCGTAGCGTTGCCCGGCTCGTCACGAGGACCTCGAGACCCGGCGCCTCGGAAAGAAGCTCCGCTACGTCTCCGGCCGCGTCCACGACCCTCTCGAAGTTGTCGAGGATCAAGAGCATCTGCTTGTTACGCAGGAGGTTCTTCACGCCTTCCAAAGGTGATTCCGTTGCGCTCTCCTGCAAGCCGACGCTCTTCGCGATGGTGGGGACGACGAGCGTCGAGTCATTCACCGACGCCAGGGCAACCAGATGAACGCCGTCGCTGAAGTCCGCGATCAACTGCTTCCCCACCTCGATGGCGAGTCTCGTCTTCCCGCAACCCCCGGGCCCGGACAATGTCACCAGCCGTGAGGAGCTCAGCAGCTCCTTGACGCGCTTGATCTCCTCCTGTCTCCCGATGAAGCTGGTCAGCTGCGCGGGCAACCGGTCGGCACGATCGTCGGGTGAGATCAGGGGCGGGAAGTCCGCAACGAGGTCCGCGTGCACCAGCTGCCACGCGTTCTCCGGGGTCTCGAAGTCCTTGAGCGAGTGCCAGCCAAGATCCTTCGCGGATGCGTCGAGCGGCATCACGTCCCGGACCAGATCGTAGGTCGTGCGCGACAGCAGGACCTGGCCGCCGTGGGCGAGACTTCTTAGTCGCGCACACCGGCTCACCGACTGTCCGAAGTAGTTGCCCTCCCGCACTTCGGCCTCACCCGTGTGCAACGCCACGCGCACCCTGGGTACGACGCCCTCCGGCCACGGTTCGGTCCTCAATGCGAGCTGCAACTGCAATGCCGCTGCTACCGCATCGGTTGCGCGCGCGAAGGCCGCGAAGATGCTGTCGCCTTCGCCCTGATCTCGGGGGAGGACTCCATCGTTGTTCTCGATGATCTGGTGCAAGAGTTGGTGGTGACGCGCCATCGCTTGAAACATGGCGTGGGGGTGGGCTCCCCACAGGCGCGTCGACCCCTCGACGTCGGTCAGGAGAAACGTGACTGTTCCGGTTGGCAAGGACCCGGGACCTCGCCGGCTGCTCCCCGGTGTCCCCGACCCATCGGTCCGACCTTCCTTCAAGCGGTCTCTCCCCCGTCGCGGATACGTGTGTGGCCTCGTTCCAGCCGGCTCCATTGTCCACTGAGCGACGGTCGCACGCGAAGAACCCCTCCGGTCCCTGATACGCCGGGTCCAGAGGGGTTCGGAGTTGGGCTATCTAGAGGTCGGTTGGGATCGGACAGGCCCACCCGAACTCGTCGGAGGGGCGGTAGCCCGCCACGCCACCCGCGGCGCCCTCTGTGCCGAGCCACTTCGCCGGCACCGGAGCCGTGCGGGTCTTCGAGCCCCGGCCCCCGTTGTCGATCCGCAAGACGTCCAGACCCCGGTAGGCGTCTGTGGTGTAGTCGATCTCGCCGGAGCGGGCGCTCGGGGCCCAGTATGAGGCCCATGTCGACCCGTTGGCCGGGAGGTAGAAACCGACCTGCCGGATCCGTTCCGGGTTGGTGGTGTCGAGGAAACGGACGCCCTGTTCGTACCAGCCCACCGCCGCGATCCCGTCCTGCGTGTCGAACCAGTGGGATGAGCAGTTGACCGTCGCCGGTGCCTTCGAGTCGTTCGCACCACCGGTGAACATCCCGTTCAGCTCCGTGCGCCACGTGTCGAGCGGCTTGATCCCCCCAGGCTTCATGCTCTTCAGCGACCACGTCTCGAACTTGCCCTGTCCGTTGCAGCTTCCGGGCTGCTGTTCATCGGTGTCGATGTAGTCCTCTTCCGTGATCAGCAGAGTGTCGCCTCGTCGCTGCGAGTTGTGAAGGATGAAGTCGTTGTACGGAGAGGGGTTCGTTCCCTGGTGGTTGGTGGAGGCGACCAGTCTCGCCCAGACCGACACCTTCTCCGTTTTCCTCTCAACGGCTCCTCCGCCCCCGGATGGAGGATGTCCGGCGTCGTCCCCGGCCTCCCCGATAAGCAGCGGGGACGTCGTCATCGAGAACGCATTCCCCTAGAGAACCAAGGAGATCCGCCGGAAGGAGGGCGTTTCTTGCGCCCTCCTTTCTTTTGGTTGCGAGAAGGACACTGAAACCTTCAACAGGCGGCATCCGCCGCTATCCGGCCGCCCCCTTCCACGCCATGGCCGCTCAAGCTGCCGGGAAACCTAGGCTCCCTCATCCCGGAGTGCAACACAGTCTCCAAATGCCCAATCCGGACCCAGTACCCGCCCCGAACCCCATGGACAGTCATCGAGGAAGGGACGGCGACATGCGCAGGAGACTCGGCAATTCGATCGCAGCGGCAGTAATCATCAGCTGCTTCTCCATCGGTACAGCAGGCGTGGCTTCGGCCGCGCACTGCAACGACAACGGTGGGCCCGGCAACTCCGACTTTGCCGCTCACGCCCGCACGGCAAGTGGGCCAGGTGGCCACAACGAGGGCGACCACAGGGGATGGAGCTCCTGCCAGGAGACCTCCGCCAACTACGTCGAAACCACCCCGTAGAGCACCGACTCCGAGTGCGCTACCGAGCCTCATACGGGGCTCGGTAGCGCCTCGGCCCTTTCTGCAGCGCCCATCTCGCCCCCCGGTCGCCCCCTCGTTCAGCCAATGCCTCGCACACGAGCCACGCCGTCGAGCAGCCCCCATATGGCGGACGCTCCTGCCCGGGCGCCGGAGCTGGATGCCCCCTCTTGCCCCCCATCCCTCTTGGATTCGGCGGCGATAGCGCCGACGAGGTCTTTGGAATGCTCGATGTCGAGGCGTCCGTGGAGCTCGAAATAGGCGAGGGAGTCTCCCTCGAGCCCGTAGTGCTCCCGCAAGCCTGTGGCCTTGGTGGTGGCGATCTCGGGCGTCTGCGACTCGTAGCCGTAGAGCATGCCCACAGCGAACGCGGGCAGCGCGCCGGCGCAAGCCTCCTGGAAGGCAGCTACACATGCGACCGTCTCGGGCTCAGGAGGAGTCTCATCGAGAGTCGAACGCGCAATCCCCAGCGCGTTCGCGAACGACACCCACAGACCCGGGTGGTCCCCCCCAGTCTCGTCGGCGAGGTTCGTCTCCAGCGCGCGCCGGGCACTCGGTTCGGCCATCCGTGGCGCCAGCGTCTCCAGATAGCCGGGGAAAGCTTGGACCTGGCGCCAGTACTGCGTGGAGTAGAAGGCGAGGTCGTCTCCGGTCAGGGAGCCCTTCGTCCAGGCTCGATAGAACGGATGATCAAGAAGCCTGTGTCGAGCGACCGCCTCATCCAACCGGGCGGTCAACTGGAGCGTCGATGTCATCGCTACCTCCGTTATCGATGCGCCGTTCTCGCGAGCAATACGGAACGGCACGAGCATGGCTGGGTCCTGGCCGAGCATCTCACAACTCGGCACTGGTTCGGCTGGTTAACGATCTTGTCCACTATGCTCCGCGACATCCGTCCACGATGGCCCGCGACATCACAGCGTGTCGGAGGGGGGACTTGAACCCCCACGGGCCTGTTAAGCCCACTAGGCCCTCAACCTAGCGCGTCTACCAATTCCGCCACTCCGACGATGGGAAACCCCGCTGGATGACCTCTGCGGCGGGGCGACGATTATATCGGCGTCTCCACCCGCTCCCGCAGTTGGAGACCTACTCCTCGCCCTCGCCCGCTTCGATCGAAGCGGACAAGGCATCGAAGCCCCCCATCACGTCGAAACGCAGTCCTTCCACCTCTGGGCGAGCTGCCCAGAACGAGTTGAACGACCCGATCGGCACGATCGGTATGTCCGCGAGGATCGCGCGTTCCGCCCTCCTGTACAGATCGACCTGCTTCCCCTCGGTTTCCGCCTTGCGCGCGCGGGCCAGGAGCTTGTCCACCTCTTTGGACGCGAACGACGAGTGGTTGTCGGGAGATCCGGATCCGAAGAGCGGCGTCAAGAAGACGTCGGGTGACGGATACTCCGCGATCCACCCGAGCCTGTACAGCGAGGAATCTCCGGATCGGAGCAGCTCGAGGTACTTGTTGAAGCCGTGACTTTGGACCTTCACGGTCAGCCCGACCGCCTTCAGGTCCTTCTGCACGCTGCGCGCTACGACGTCATGCGGATCGCCCTTCGTGAAGTCGATTGTTACGGTCCGCTCGCGCTTCGGCAGCTTCTTGACCAACCGTCGCGCAGAAGACGGCGAGTGATCGCATAGCGAGCCGCAGATATCCGAGCCGAAACCCGGCATCCCCTTCGGCACGATCCCTCGGGGCGCATCCATCGTTCCCTTGTAGATGCCGTCCGCGATGACCTCACGGTCGATGGCTCGGTTCACAGCAAGTCTCAACTTTCGATCCGAGAAGTTCGGGGAATCCAGATTGACGCCGTAGTAGTAGCCAGCAAGCAGCGGCTGGAAGCCGTCTTCTCCGAACTCCTCCCCGGCGCTCTCGATCTCGCTACTCGGCACCTCCGCTACGTCCACTTCGCCGTCGAGGAACTGGAGCCACGAGACGGCGGCATCCGGGAAGGGGATAAAGAGGATCCTGTCGATCGAAGGCGGATCGTAGAATTCATCGAAGGCCTCGAGCTCGAGCGCCCCGCCCGGCGACCACGGACCCGCCATCTGGAAGGGCCCGTTCCCTACCGGTTGCGTCAGGAAGGAGTCCAGATCCTGCAGGGCTCCCGGCGTGATGGGAACGAGAGCCGGGTGCGTCAACACCGCCGGAAAGTCTTGATACGGCCGCGAGAGCTTGATCACGAGGGTCTTGTCGTCGGGGGTGGAGATGCCCACGAGATGATTGCTCGCGCCGAACTGGTTCACGTCGTTGAAGCCCCGCACCAGCTCGAGGGTGTACGCGATGTCGGCCGCGCTGCTCTTCTGGGCGATCCGGTCGAATGCCGCCGCGAATTCCTGGGAGGTTACCGGCGAACCATCGTGGAAGGTCATCCCGTCGCGCAGGTTGAAGACGAAGGTAGTAGCGCCGTTGCGCGTTCTCCAAGACTTGGCGGCGGCGGGCACGACCTCGCCCTGCTCCTGATCCCAGCGCGTCAGCCCTTCGAACAGCTGCCTTACAACGAGAACCGACGCCGGATCTTGAACGCGCATGGGGTCGAGCACAGCGGGTTCTTGAACGGCGACGCGCAGCTCGGATCCGGATGCGGCCGTCTCGGCCGGGGTAGGTGAACCGCCCGAGGTGGCGCTCCGCGAGGGAGCCACGTTCGGTGACGACCCCGTAGCGGCTGGGGGAGTGGACGGGTCGTCGCAGCTCGCTATGAAAAGGAGGGCGGCGGCCAGAGGGACGGCGAGGCGGGCCCTGCCGGGACGAAGCATGCGGATGCTCTTGTCCGCAGCTATTTCAGCTGGAACGCGAGGAGGATCGTCGTCCCCGCGAAGACGATCGCCACGATCACCGTGAAGCGGTCGAGGTTCTTCTCCATGACGGTTGAACCCATCGCCTGGGTCTGCATCCCGCCGCCGAACATCTCGGAGACCCCTCCGCCGCGGCCGGCGTGGAGCAGCACGAGAAGGATCATCGCGAATGAGACGATGACGTGAACGACGACGATAGCGACGGTCATGGAACACCTCTTGTGTTGGGATCGGGCAGGTCGGCCACGCTACCCCGGCCTGGGGTGACGCTGGGGGTCAGTCTACCGGGCCGTGGGGCTATTCGGCCTGGCGGGGGGCGGGATCGCCGAACAGGGTTTTGGGCTCCATCCGGTAGACGCCGATCGAACCCGCCTGCGGGAAGACCGGCACCGCGCTCCAGTCCTGCTGCAGTGGCACCCCACGCCGGCGAGCGAGAGCGGTGATGGACTTGCTCCAGCGCGCGAGGTCCCTCGCCCTGACGACGTAAGTGCCCGAGGTGCGTTCCCCAGGTCCCTTCGCCCGCGATGGCTTGGCCTCCGCTCCCTTACCGTTCGCGCCCTCACCTCGGTGCTCGGCCTTCTTGGCGGCGGACGCTCCCAGCATCTTCTTGGGCCCTGCGTCGGGCGACCACACGGTACCGTCGGATGCCGCCGGCGAGCCAAGAACGATAGCGATGGCGGCCGGCCGGTCCCCCACCATCCGCTCGGCGGCCAGCAAACCCAGCCCGGCCACCAGGCAGGCGGCGACCGCGTAGGGTACCCAGTTGATCGAGGTGACGCGGCTCGGGGGGCCATCCGCCAGGGCGATGAGCCGGGACACCCTCCTGGTCACCCGTCCCCCCGGGCGCAGGAAGGACAGCGCCGCTCGATACCTGAGGCGCCGGACCCCCTTGAGCAGTCCGAACACTTTGAGCAAGCCGGATGCAAGGGCGAGTGGGTCGCCGGTCATGGCCACGGCCCGACGATCGGCCTCCAGCTCGCGGTCGCTCGTGAGACGGCGGAAAGCGAGATGGGCGATCGGGTTCCACGCCACGAGATCTCTCAGGAGGCCGGCGGCGAAGACGATCTGGACGTCGCGCGCCTCGAGGTGCGCGATCTCGTGTCCCAGGATCGCGGCGAGCTCCTGCGCGTCGAGCTCGCGCAACAGCTCTTCCCCGACGAGGATCCGGCCTCCGCCCGAGCCCACCACGAAAGCTCCGGGGATGCCCGTCGGGAGGATCAGCACATCGGGGATGCGCTTCAGACGCGCGCTGTGCGCGAGGTTAGCGACGGCCTCACGGACCTCGTCCGCCCGATCCGACCCGTTCAGCGGACGGCAGTGCGAGACCATGCGGCGCATCAAGAGGAGGCCGAGCATCCGCCTCAAGAGCATGAACGAAACGACGCTGAGTCCGATGATCAGCAACCAGGGCCCTGCAGACCCCGTGAGAACGTAGGGGGTGACCAGCCGGCCCCCGCCGTCGGACACGAGTAGGAGATGGAGGAGGTTGTCGGTACCGCCCTGAAAGGCTCCCGTCACGGGCTGTAGGACCGCCACCTCGGGAAGCACCGCCTGCTCGTAGATAAGGGCGGCAACGAGGGGGAGCAGAAGGGGCAGCGTCAGGAGGAACCCGGAGGCCACTCCTCCGGGACGACCGATCAAACGTCTCAGCAGCAGAACCGCCGGCGTCGTCACGAGCGAGACGGCAAGAATCACGACCCACGCGGAGTCGGTCTCGAGTGCAAGGATGGTTGGAGCCGCGCTAGTCACCCGTCGGCTTATCCCTACGTTGTTCGATCGCTTCTCGGAGCCGGTCGACCACTTGATCGTCCTCCTTCTCGACCGCGTCGACCAGGTAGGCGACCGCGGGGTCGGGGAACCGATCTATCAACCAGTCGACCACCGACCGCACCGTCGAACGCGCGTACTGCTCGCGCGAGACGAGAGGTCTGTAGCGATGGGCGGGCTGGTCCTCGAGGCGTTTCACCAGCCCCTTCTCGGCGAGCCGGCCTAGTGTCGTCATCACCGTGGTGTAGGCGATGGGTCGATCGGCGCTGAGAGACTCGTGGACGTCCCGGACGGTGACCTCGGCATGATCCCAGACCACGTCCATGATCTCCGACTCGAGAGGACCGAGGACCTCCGCGAGGGTGTGCTTACGACGTGCTGTCATCGGCCTTCTTTCGTCGATACGATGGGTCGAATCCTACGCTTTTGCCACCTCGAGGGGGGCCGAGCGGGACCTCGGGGTCAATCCCTGGCCAGCGCTACGAGGTTCGGCATGATCTCGGGGCCCTTGAGATGCCCGATGGCGCCTTCTCGGGACGCCCTTTCGCCATAGGTCTGGACCCCGTCGGAGCTCACGCCACCGCCGGAGATCAGCAGGGGCACGGGTCCGTCGGTGTGCGCCTTGCGGGCGCAACTCGTCGAGTGGTCGGCGGTAACCGCCACGAGGACCTTCCTCACGTCCAGTGACGCCAAGAGCGGCCCGAAGAAGCTCTCATCGATGCTCTCGATGCTCTCGATCTTGGCCTCGTGGTCGCCGTCGTGAGCGGGGATGTCCGGCCCCTTGATGTGGATATAGAGGCCGTCGTAGCCACCCAGGGCCTCGAGAGCGAGACTCGACCACGCCTCGTACTGGTCGCGGGCAGGGATGCCCGTGGGCGCGTCGACCACGCCCATAGCCGTCAGTTTGGCGATGCCCAGCTCGACCGGCATCTCGACGAAGCAGCCGAACGCGGGGCCGAACTTCTTCTTGAAAGGGACGAGGTCCGGCAGATGATCGCCGGCATCGCGAGTGAGGATGAAGTTTCCCGGCAGCTTTCCATCCGCGACCCGAGAACGGTTCGTCTCCGAGGCATCCAGCACCTCGTGCGCCGCCCGCAGCCACTCGTTCGTCAGCCTAGCGGCCAGCTGCGCGGAGCCATCATCCTCGTGACCCGGCACCGGCGTCACGTGCACCACCTCGTTGTCGAAGGTCTCCTTCGCCACTCCGAGTGCTCCCTGGCGGCCGTAGGCGGGGTCCGAATTCTCGACGTCGGCGGACAAGGTTCCTTCGTTCGCCCGCATCACCAGCACCCCCCGGTGCCCGACGGTAGCGCGGAAGTCGAACGAGGCTCCGTCGACGAGTACCTTCTCCTGTATCTCGGATCCAAGCGCGGCAGCCTCTTCCGACGTGAGGTCCCGTCCAACCCTTCGGTCGACGATCGACCACCCGTCGCCGAAGGGCTCGACGGTGGCGAAGTTGACGCGGTACGCGAGGTCCCCGTCCCTAACCTCCAGCCCCGCGCCTACGGCCTCGATCGGACCTCGTCCGGTGTGATGCTCGTGCGGGTCGTACCCGAGGATCGCGAAGACCGCGATGTCCGACTCCGGGGCG